>NZ_HF999126.1:63305-67892 GCF_000433815.1 Blautia sp. CAG:257 | reverse complement strand
GGTGCACATATGAGTCAGGTTTTCGGTTGCTCAAGAGGCACACAGTCTCCACATGCACCGTCATGGGAAACATATCCATCGGGCACACCTTCTCCACCTGATATCCTCTCTGGCACAGATATTTCAGATCCCTTGCCAGGGTGGCGGAATCGCAGCTTACGTACACAACTCTGTCCGGCTGCATTTCTACGATCGTGTCAAGCAGTATCTCGTCGCAGCCTTTTCTCGGGGGATCTACAACAATCACATCGGCCCGGGCATTTTCGCCCGGATGGCGGGCAGCATAATCTGCATAGTAATCCGGAAGGACTTCTTCAGCTTTTCCTACATAGAATTCTGCATTCTTTATTCCATTCAGCCGTGCATTGCGGCGGGCATCTTCAATAGCGGCAGGAACAATTTCCACGCCGCGGACAAATTTTGCTTTCTGGGCAAGGAAAAGAGAGATGGTTCCAATGCCGCAGTAAAGATCCCACACTGTTTCCTCTCCGTGAAGATCTGCGTATTCCAGAGCCTTGGAATACAGTTCCCATGTCTGCTGTGGATTTACCTGATAAAAAGACAATGGAGAAATCTGATAAGAAATATCTCCGATTTTATCTGTAATATATTCCTGTCCCCAGAGAACCTGGATTTTTTCTCCCAGGATTACATTATTACGATTTTTATTAATATTCAGAGTAATGCTGGTCATACCCGGGATTTCTCTCAGAGCTTTCACCAGCTCCTGCTGATGCGGAATCCTGCTGCCATTGGCAACAATACAGACCATGATCTCTCCTGTATGGTAACCGTAACGGGTAAAAATATGGCGAATCAGGCCTTTTCCGGTAACCTCATCGTACGGGGAGATATCATAGGTTTCCATATAGTCAATTACACGGTCCAGGATCTCTCTGTTCTGCGGAACGCCAAGGACACAGTCCCTGTTTTCGATAATGCTGTGGGTGCGTCCTGCATAGAATCCTGTTACGATTTTTCCATCCCTGTTCCGTCCTACCGGAAACTGTGCTTTGTTGCGGTAATGGAACGGGTCCTTCATACCGATAATGGGTTCCATGGGCAGATTGGCAAAGCCGCCGATCCGTTCCAGATGCCCGCGAACCTTGTCAGCTTTAAATTCCAGCTGTTTTTCATAGGAAAGCGCCTGAAGCTGGCATCCGCCGCACTGACGGGCAGAAGGACATACCGGCTCCGCACGGTCAGGAGAAGGCGTCAGGATTTCCATAAGTCTGCCATACCCATAGTTCTTTTTTGCTTTCATGATCTTGGCTGTAACTCTGTCTCCAATGACTGCGTCCTTTACAAAAACAGTGAAGCCATCAGCTTTGCCGATGCCTTCACCATTTGTACCGCAATCCACAATATCTAACGTAACCATATCATTTTTACGATATTCCATGAGGATCACACTTCTCCTGTTCTTCTTAAATTTGACTCAAAAAGTCTGTTATATCCAAGCCAGTCTTTTTTTCCTTTATCTGCTGCAAAAATCTCAGTCAGTGTCTCCATTCTGGCATCTGTATTATCCGCCAGGTTCAGAGCAACTGCCTCTGCAAGCGCAGGTTTTTTCGGAGATCCATACTCCAGTTCCCCGTGATGAGCAAGAATACAGTGGATCAGTTCATTTTCCAGCACTTCCGGAAAATCCGGAATTTCCTTTGCCAGATCATGAATCATCTGAGAGCCGATGATAATGTGCCCCAGAAGCTGTCCTTCGTCTGTATAATCGTTCTGAGGAAAAGCAGAAAGTTCTTTTGTTTTTCCAATATCATGCAGCAGCGCCGCTGTGATCAGAAGATCTCTTTTCAGAAGAGGGTAAGCGCCTGCCATATAATCACAGAGCCTTGCCACGCTTAACGTATGCTCCATAAGCCCTCCGATAAATCCATGGTGAACTGTTTTGGCTGCAGAATGTCCCTGGAAAGCTTTGATAAACTCCTGATCTTCCACAAACAGTTTCCTGAGAATTGTGTTCAGATATGGATTTTTTACTGTGCTGATCATATCGCAAAGCTGACGATACATATCGTCTGCACTGTTTTCGCTGACAGGAAGGTAATCTGCCGGATCATATTCTCCCTCTCCGGCTTTGCGCACACGCTTGATATTTACCTGCATGGCTCCTGCAAAGCTTGTCACATCGCCCATTACATCTATGTAGTCCAGTGCATCAAATTCATCAATTCCCAATGAGTTTGGATCCCAGATCTTTCCGTCCAGCACTCCTGTCTTATCCTGTAAAATAATGCTGTCATAAGGTTTCCCGTTTTTGGTCACCGCTGACTGTTTCTGTTTACACAGATAAATTCCGCTGATTCTGTCGCCTTCGTGTAATTCATTAATAAAACGCATTTCTTTTTCTGCCTCTCTATTTTTGTTTTATCAGTACATCTAATTCTACGTCCACATATTCTCCTGATGGATTTTTGCGATATACTGTAAGTTCTGCCTGCTGTCCCGGTTTCATACTCTGAAGCCGGATACTGTATTCCCGCATTGTGGTAATTTCTTCTCCGTTAATCCGGTGAAGAATATCTCCGCTCTGAACGCCTGCAACCATAGCCGGGGAATTACTTTCTACCCGGTCAATATAAACCCCTCCCGGAATATCTCTGCTCTCAGACTGTATCTGAGAAATCGTTGTCCCGATCAGTCCTGCATAGCAGATGGGTTCTCCGTTGGAAAGCTTTTCCAGAAGAGTTCCAAGCTGCGCCACCGATACAGCACGGATCACGCAGCTTTTTTCTTCCTCATGATCCAGAATAATACCGATCATCTTTCCGTCCATATCCAGAAGCACACCGCCTCCGTCATTACCGGCAGCCATATTCGTTGTGATCAGTGTATATTCTGCATCCGGGATAGTAAGCTTTCCGGAAATGGAGGTAATATTTCCGTAAATAAGGGAATTGGTATCTCCATTTGGACTTCCGATCGCAATCACCGGCTCCGTCTGCTGACGGTCGTCCTGCGGAGCCAGAGTCACTGCAGTAATCTCATCCCTGTATTCCTCTTCTACATTTTTTACCGGAACCCTGACGACTACCAGCTTTGTCCGGGGATCTGCTCCGCACAGAGTTCCCTCTGCCATCACTCCATTAGAAAATGTAATTTTGAATTTCTCCGCTTTTTCCAGCTCATCCGATGTAGTCAGAATATAAAACGCATCTTTGTTTTTCAGAAAAACAATACCTTCTTCATCCCCATAAGTGAGGAGGGAATCATTCAGTAAATCCTCTGTGTCCGTAAGTCCGGTCACCTGAACCAGAGCCTTGCGCGGTTCCTCTGCAATGTCCCAGATGGTTTTATACACATTTTTCAAATGGTCTGCTGAATCTGCATCTTCCTCCTCTTCCGGCTGAACACTTTCCGCTGTCTGTGTATCCGTTCCTCTGGCGAATTCTGAGCCGGCAGGCGGTGATAACTGTACCGTCTCCGGTTTTTTCGCTTCTTTTTCAAACTGTCTGAAAATATTGGGCACAAAAGCCATTACCGTTACAACTGCACAAATTCCGAATACAATTCCACAGAATGCAGCCATTGCCAGCCTGCGGAGCACTGTCTTTTTATCTATGGGCCGTTCTTTTATTGTCTCTTTTATAAATGGATAGTCCTGATCCTTTTTATCAACCATAACCATTCTCCCATAAACCAGATAATTTAGGTGTATTTTAGCAAAAATTTATGAACTTTTTATTAACAAAAATATACTTTTTCCTTTTCATTATGAAATAAATCATGTATGATAAGATTGTAGAAGAATTTTCTTTCTGATTCTGTGTTTCATCTGGAAAAAAACATCAGAATCTGTTATGATAAAAGACTAAATACTATCAGAATTTACAGGAGATGCTGCTTCTGGCAGCGAAAAAAATTATGAATCAAAAAGCATTATCTTCACTTGAGTATCCAAAAATTATAGAACGGCTTATAGAAAAGGCTTCCTCTCCTATGGGAAAAGAGCTGTGCCGGAAGCTTCAGCCTTCTACTGATATAAATAAGATCCGCCTCATGCAGACTCAGACAAAAGATGCCCTGACCCGTCTTTTTCAGAAGGGTTCCGTCTCTTTTGGAAGCGTAAAGGATATCCGCGGCTCACTGAAACGACTGGAGATCGGAAGTTCTCTGGGTATTATGGAAATTCTTTCTGTCTGCGCGCTTCTGGAAAACACTTCCAGAGTAAAAGCCTATTCCCGGGGCGACCGGAGCGACCTTCCCTCTGATTCTCTTGACAGTATGTTTGAACAGCTTGCTCCTCTGACCCCTCTGTCTTCAGAGATCAGAAGATGCATTCTCTCTGAAGATGAGATCAGTGATGACGCAAGTCCTGCGCTGCGCCAGGTACGAAGAAATATGAAGGTAACCAATGACAGGATCCATACGCAGCTTTCCGGACTGGTAAACGGAAACGCCCGTACCTATCTTCAGGATTCTGTGATCACCATGAGAAACGGCCGGTACTGTATTCCTGTCAAAGCTGAATACAAAGGACAGGTTCCGGGCATGATCCACGATCAGTCTTCCACCGGTTCCACTCTGTTTATTGAGCCTATGGCTGTGGTAAAGCTGAATAATAACATGCGG
>NZ_HF999126.1:63054-63247 GCF_000433815.1 Blautia sp. CAG:257 | reverse complement strand
AAGAAATTGAAATCATTCTTGCCGGTTTAAGTGAACAGATTGCAGAAGAACGGGAAGCCATTGCCCTGAATCTGGAGCTGATGGTACAGCTTGACTTTATTTTTGCCAGAGCCGGTCTTGCCATGGATATGAACGGAAGCGAACCTGTTTTTAATGAGGAAGGCCGTGTTCTTCTGAAAAAAGCCCGCCATCC
>NZ_HF999126.1:62694-62995 GCF_000433815.1 Blautia sp. CAG:257 | reverse complement strand
TGGTTCCCATTGACATCCGTCTGGGAGATGATTTTGACCTTCTGATTATCACAGGTCCTAATACTGGCGGAAAAACAGTTTCTCTGAAAACCGTTGGTCTGCTTACTCTTATGGGACAGGCAGGACTTCACATTCCGGCTCTTGACCGCAGTGAGCTGGCTATTTTTCATGAGATTTATGCAGATATCGGGGATGAGCAGAGCATTGAACAGTCTCTGAGTACTTTTTCCTCTCATATGACTAATATTGTGTCCTTCCTGGAAAAAGCAGATTCCCGTTCTCTTGTTCTTTTTGACGAGCT
>NZ_HF999126.1:54624-62633 GCF_000433815.1 Blautia sp. CAG:257 | reverse complement strand
GCGCTGCTCTTGCCATTTCCATCCTTTCCTATCTTCATGATAAAGGCATAAGGACCATGGCAACCACCCATTACAGCGAGCTTAAGGTATACGCTCTTTCTACACCGGGTGTGGAAAATGCCTGCTGTGAGTTCAGCGTAGAAACCCTGCGTCCTACCTACCGCCTTCTGATCGGTATTCCCGGAAAAAGTAATGCCTTTGCCATCTCTTCCAAACTTGGACTTTCCGATCAGATCATTGAAAGAGCTAAGGAACAGATCAGCGAACAGGATGAATCCTTTGAGGATGTTCTTTCTTCTCTGGAAGAAAACCGCGTTACCATTGAAAATGAAAGACTGGAGATCGCCCGTTATAAAGAGGAGATCAAAACTCTCAAAGCACAGCTGGAATCCCGCCAGGAAAAACTGGATGCCCAGCGGGACCGTATTCTCCGCCAGGCAAATGAAGAGGCTCACAAGGTTCTGGAGGAAGCAAAAGAATATGCTGACCAGACCATGAAACTGTTCCATAAATTCCAGAAAAATAATGTGGATACCTCGGCTGTGGAAAGAGAGCGCCAGGAACTCCGCAAACGGATGAACAAAGCAGAAAAAAATATGTCTGACAGACAGGAAACAAAGAAGCCTAAAAAGCAGCTTACGGCCAAAGATATCCGTCCTGGAGACTCTGTTAAGGTTCTCAGTATGAACCTGAAAGGAACTGTGGGAAGCCGTCCGGATTCCAAAGGTTTCCTTTTTGTGCAGATGGGAATTATCCGTTCCAAAGTACATCTCTCTGATCTGGAGCTTGTGGATGAACCGGTGATCACCACCCCTTCTCTTCAGAAAACAGGAGCCGGAAAAATACGTATGTCCAAGTCTGCCAGTGTTTCCACAGAAATCAATCTTCTCGGCCGCACAGTAGACGAAGCCATTGCCGAGCTTGATAAATATCTGGACGACGCCTATATTGCCCACCTGAAAAGCGTCCGTGTTGTCCATGGAAAAGGAACCGGAGCTCTGAGAAAAGGAATCCATGATTATCTGCGCCGCCAGAAGCATGTTTCTTCTTTCCGTCTGGGCGAATTCGGCGAGGGCGATGCAGGTGTGACTATTGTAGATTTTAAATAACAGAGGGAGGATTTCCTAATGACATCCAAACAGAAAATTCTTATCGTTGATGATGATAACAACATTGCAGAACTGATTTCTCTGTATCTTACAAAGGAATGCTTTGAGACAAAAATCGTAAATGACGGGGAACAGGCGCTGAAAGAATTTGACTCTTTTCATCCGGATCTTCTGCTCCTTGATCTGATGCTGCCCGGAATCGACGGATATCAGGTGTGCAGAGAGCTCCGTCATACCTCGGATGTTCCCATTATCATGCTCTCTGCAAAGGGCGAAACTTTTGACAAGGTTCTGGGGCTTGAACTTGGAGCAGATGATTACATTATCAAACCCTTTGATGCAAAAGAACTGGTGGCCCGTGTCCGCGCTGTGCTCCGCCGCTTTAAGGTCAGACAACCGGCTGCCCCTTCCGGAGAAAAATCAGTGTCCTATCCTGACCTTACCATCAATCTTACCAACTACTCGGTCACCTATATGGGAAAACAGGTAGACATGCCCCCCAAGGAGCTGGAGCTGCTTTATTTCCTGGCTTCATCTCCCAATCAGGTATTTACAAGAGAACAGCTTCTTGACCATATCTGGGGCTATGAATATATCGGTGATACAAGAACTGTGGATGTCCACATTAAAAGGCTCCGCGAAAAAATCAAGGATAATCCCGGATGGAGCATTGCAACTGTGTGGGGCATCGGCTACAAATTTGAGGTAAAAAACAGATGAAAAAAAAGCTCTCCCGGAAATTCCTGGAGGTCTACCTTTTTGTAGGACTCTTTGGTTTTCTGCTGGTTACGCTGTTCGGCTCTCATATGATCGAATCTCAGCTGGAAAAAGATATCAGCGCCGATCTCTATCAGAGCGCCTACCGTATCTCAGAAAATGAGGATATCCGGTATAATATTTCCGCTTCCAGCCTTGACAGCATCCGAGAAAAGCTTACTATGGTTGCAGACTATCCCAATACCATCATCTGGATCATTAATGAAAGAGGAGAGGTTGTTCTGAGTACCCGGAAAGATATTTCTCCGGAAGAACCCATTCCTCTTTCAGGTTTTGATCCGTCCATCTGGGGAAGCACCTATTATCAGGTAGGCTATTTCTACGGGTACTTTGAGGATGATGCGCGCCTCAGCGTAATCGCTCCCATTACAGACAACATGACCATCAAAGGCTATGTTGCCATTCACTATATGATGAGCAGTCTTTACCAGCAAAGAGACCGATATCTTTTTATCCTTCAGTTTCTTTTCCTGCTTGTCTATATACTGATGTCCCTGATCCTGCTTGTGTTCCGTCAGTATGTTCACAAACCGCTTACAGAGATTAAAAAAGGAGTTACCGAATATGCCGGAGGCAACCTTACCTATAAAATTCCTGTTTATACAGACGATGAGCTTGGATATCTGGCAAACAATCTGAACTATATGGCAGATAAAATGAACCGGAACGGAGAATATCAGAGACAGTTTATCTCCAATATTTCCCATGACTTCCGCTCACCGCTTACCTCCATAAAAGGCTATGTGGAAGCAATGATGGACGGCACGATCCCCGTGGAAATGCAGGATAAGTACCTGAAGATCATTGCCTATGAGGCTGACCGTCTGGAAAAGCTCACAAAAGGTCTCCTCACCCTGAATGAGCTGGATATCCACAAACGTCTCCTGAACATTCAGACCTTTGATATCAACGAGGCCATAAAAAAAGCTGCCGCCACTTATGAGGGCGACTGCACCAGACGTCATATTCTCCTTGAACTGATTCTTTCCGGAAAAGAACTGTACGTCAGGGCAGATGTGGAACAGATCCAGCAGGTGCTCCATAATCTGCTGAACAATGCCATTAAATTCAGCCCGGATCATTCAACCATCATTATTGAGACAACAGAAAAAAATGAAAAGATTTTTGTTTCTGTCAAAGACCACGGAATCGGCATTCCAAAGGAAAGCCTTTCCAAAATCTGGGAACGCTTTTATAAAACAGATATTTCCAGAGGAAAAGACCAGAAAGGTACCGGTCTTGGTCTGTCTATTGTAAAAGAGATCATCCATGCTCATGATCAGCACATTAATGTGATCAGTACCGAGGGCATTGGAACAGAATTTATTTTCACTCTGGAAAAAGCACGATAGGATTTGTCTCCTGCCGTGCTTTTCATTTACCTGAAATATTTCTCTTTCCATTCCGGGTAATAACATTATGCTTCAAAAGGACTGGAAAGAATTCGGTCCTCTTTTACAAGATAGATTCCTCTTGGAGTCACCCGGATTTCAGGAATAACCGGAAGCGCCATAAAGGACAAAGTGATAAAAGGATCAAATCCTTGTTTGATTCCCATTTCATATGCCCTGGGGATCATTTTTCCCAGAAGTGCGTTTACATTCTCATACCCTGCATCACTCATCAGACCCATAACCGGAAGCGGCAGTGTATCGTAAACTTTTCCGTTCTCCACCAGCGTGTATCCTCCCTGGGTGCGCAAAAGCTCCTGCACAGCCAGATACATGTCTCTGTCATTGTCTCCGATCACAATCAGATTGTGAGAATCGTGAGAAACACTTGACGCGATGGCTCCTCCTGTGATCCCGAACCCTTTTACAATGCCGACTCCTGTTTTTCCTGTATTCTTATGGCGCTCAATCACTGCAATTTTCTGATAAATGCCATCTGCGGCAAAAATCCTCTCTCCTGCTTCTTCTCTGAAAGGAACCTCCTCCACAAGATCTTCTGTTACGATCTGTCCCTCTACCATCTGAAGTACATGGGCTTTTTCTCCTGTATGTACAAGCCTCAGATCCTTTTCACTGAAATTATTTAAATGAACGGTATTTTTAAGATAAGGGGAGCAGGGGCGGATCTCTGTTTTTTCATCTTTCTGGATTTTTATGCCTTTATGATAAACTTCCAGCACGTTCATGTCTCTGAGATTATCCAGAACCACCAGATCAGCCTGATAGCCAGGAGCAATGGCACCCAGATGCTTCAGTCCATAACACCGGGCGGCCTGGATCGTTGCCATTTTAAGAGCCTTTTCCGGAGCCAGTCCAAGCTGTACCGCGCGTTTTACATTGTAATTAATATGTCCCTCTCTCTGTATCTCTTCAATGTGTTTATCATCTGTACAAAAGCAGAATCCTGAAGTATCTGTATGATTTTTTACGATACCATTTATAATAGCTTCCAGATTGCGCGCCGCACTGCCTTCCCGGATCAGCACCTGCAGACCGTTTCGGCATTCCTCCATAGCATATTCATAGTCCACGCACTCATGATCCGTTGCAATTCCCGCCAGCGCATAAGCTGCCAGTTCTCCCTCTTCCAGAAACGGCGCATGTCCGTCCCGGATACGATCCTGAAACAATCCCAGTTTTTCATGCATGGAAACACTGCCATTGATCACGGAAACGGCGTCCATCACCTCTCCAAGTCCCAGAATTCTCGGATTATTCAGATAGCTCTTCATTTTTCCTGCTGTCAGAGTGCATCCATTGTCATCTACATGGGTTGCAGGCACACAGGAGGGCATCATCACATACACATTGGCAGGAACATCCTCTGTCTGCTCCAGAATATAATCAATGCCGTCTGTTCCTGACACATTGGCAGATTCATGAGGATCCACAATAAATGTAGTAGTTCCGCACTGGGCAGCCTGACGGATCAGCTCTCCCGGAGTCACAAGAGTAGATTCCAGATGAAGGTGACTGTCAATAAAGCCCGGGCAGAGATACTTTCCGGAAAGATCTGTTTCCCTCTCACCGCTGTAGCTTCCTGTTCCAAGAACCAGTCCGTCTGCAACAGCCACGTCGCCTTTGCGGAATTCACCTGAATGTGCATAAAAAATATTCGCATTTTTCAAAACAAGAGGGGCCTTTCGAATTCCTCTTGCCATTTCAGAATATATACGATACTGTTCAAGCTCCATATCCCTGCCTCCTTTTTGATATCTGAGAATATTCCGGCTTTATATTCTCATAAATTTTAGTTTTTATCTGTACATACAGATTTTTCTTTATATTAAAGTTATATTTCAATTATATTATCATTTTTCTTACATATTTTCAATTATAATTTGTGTGTTTTTAATAATTCACAGCGTTTTTGTTTTCTTATTTTGGTTTTTATCCATAAATATTCTAAAAACTATTTCATCTCTTTCTGGCTCTGATCCTGTATGCTGAGCATACGGAACTTATTTATTTTTTATATCTGTATGATACATACTGCAGCAGATTCACTCTTACTCTTTTGCTCATCCTTTTATGACAGATAAAATAACCACTCCTTATAGACCAGAACAGCCTTATATCTAAAAAATTCCTTTATTAAAAAGAATTCTTCCGGTATCATTTGCTGCAAAACAAAAACTCTGAGATTTTCCATACCCGGAATGTATCTCAGAGTTTCTATTTTTATTCAGCACAGAGCCGTCCCTCAGACAATGCTCTGCCTGATTTCTTTTATTTCCAGTGATATTTTGTAAGCTGTCCCTCCAGCTGCATATGGCTGAAATTCTGCTGTCTCAGAGCCTCATAAAGAATTACTGCCACAGAATTGCTGAGATTCAGAGAACGGATGTCGTTGATCATGGGAATCCTTACACAGTGTTCCTGATTTTTAAGAAGAATTTCCTCCGGTATGCCTGCGCTTTCCTTGCCAAACATAATAAAGCAGTTCTCCTCATAGCTGACATCTGCATAGGTCTGAGGCGCTTTTGTACTGGCATAGTAAATTTTTGCCCCCGGATTTTTGTTCAGAAAATCCTCATAATCAAGATAAGTAGTTACATCCAGATCCTTCCAGTAATCCATTCCGGCTCTTTTTAATGCCTTTTCGCTGAGACTGAAGCCAAGAGGCTCGATCAAATGAAGCCTGGTTCCTGTTGCCACACAGGTTCTTCCGATATTTCCGGTATTTGCCGGAATCTCCGGCTGGTGAAGTACAATATTCAGCATATCTGTTTCTCCTTGTATTTTTCTGGAAGTATACTGCCATTTTCCTTGTCTGTATTGTGCATATACAGCCTTCTGTTTCTCCCTTTACAGAAACATCACATTTATGTTCTGTTTTATATTCTGCTCTCCTGTTTCCGTAAATGCCATGTCTTTAGTTCTGTATATCTCTCATTTATGGCTTTTCTGATTTTATTTATCTTTTTCGGAAAGTATTCCGGTATTGCCTTTATCTGGATTCCGTTTATGGCTTTTCCGGTTTTTGTCTTTGCCCGGAAGCAGACCTTTATTTTTCCAGGAGCTTCCCCAGGAAAATTTTGTAAGCTCATCTTCCGCAGGACGTTCCAGGTATCTGCAGTTTTCTCCGCTGTACAGTAATCTGTCATTGCCCTTTACGGCCTTTCCGATCACAGCCGCCGGAATTCCTTTCTGTCTGCAGAAAAGCTCAAGCTCCGCCCCATTTTGCGTGCCGATCAAAAGCGCCCCTTCCGAAAAAAGCCTGTAAGGATTCAGATCAAACCGCTCACAGATTTCTATGGTTTCCTGGCGCACAGGTATTTTGCGGAGATCTGCCTGAATTCCTGTTTCTCCGGCCTCTGCCATTTTCCACAGGCCGGCAAGCACACCGCCTGTTCCCAGAATATAAAGCGCATCTGCTCCCATATTCCGTGCAGCTTCCCATACAGAGGATTTTTCTGCACAGGCTCTTTTTCTCCCGTTCATCTGCTCACAGGTAAGATTTTCCCGGTCTCCTAAAAGAACCTCCGCGTCATATGCTCCATAAAGAGAGGGGCTTCTCTGCGCATCCCAGAGAAAGCCTTCTGAAAAATAGCTTTTAAGGGTTTCTTTTTCCTTTTCTGTGATCAGAGCTGTCCCTGACAGGGCGATATCTCCTGCAACAACCAGATCATCCCCTGCCTTCAGTTCACCTGTGATCTCAGCTCTTAATGCTTCCATTGCTTTCTGTCCAAGTTTCATGTATCGTTTCCTCTGTCAGACAAGAATGGACAGGATACTTGGAACCACCATGGCAAGCACAAGGATCACAGCGATCACTGCTGTAATTATTTTACGTTTTTTCGGATTAAACATTCCCATATTTGTCACCTCTTTTATATTACGGATCACGCTTCTGTTTCTATATCATTTACCGGGTTCCGTTCCAAAAAAATCTGTTCTGCCCGGGCATTGTTTGTAAGAGGGTCACGCGCTTCATAATCAAACAGAACCGCGCTTCCGTCACCAAATACTTCAATGTGAGCTGTTTTTGGAATTTTATTTGCTTTCCTGTAATTTCTCACAGATGCTTCATAAGGCTTCTGATCCATAGCAAAAACCGGACGTTTTTTCAGCTTTTCTCTCAGATAAAGATCATATACCATATGCTGAGATGCTGTATTTACAGGAAGCTGTGTCCTCTCTTTCAGAAATTCAAGGAGAATCTCATAACGCCTGAGCCTGGAATGAGAGATCTCTTCATATCCTTTTTCCTCATAATAGGCTCCCAGACTTTCATAAAAAGAAAACATCTCCTGATAAAACGTCTCGATCCAGGAAAGCGTTTTCCGGAACTGACCACTATTATAATACACTTCCACCATACTTTCCACCATTTTCAGCTTCAAAATATCCTCATAAGAAAGCCAGGCTGTAGACAGAACCTCATAAGGCTCTTTTTCCTTGTACAGAATTTCATATTTTTGCGCCTCATGATACATGGAAGAGCCTTTCAGCACCTTCAGAAATCCCAGCTGAAGCTGATCCGGCTTCATGCGGTAAACCTGTTCAAAGGAACGCCGGAAGCTTTCATAATCCTCACAGGGAAGTCCGGCGATCAGATCCAGATGCTGATGGATATTTCCAAAGCTCTTTACACGGGCCACAGATGCTTCCAGCTTTTTCAGATCCATGTTCCTGTGGATCGCACGGATGGTATCCGGATTTGTGGACT
>NZ_HF999126.1:49814-54584 GCF_000433815.1 Blautia sp. CAG:257 | reverse complement strand
TCTCAAGCTGGATCAGTCCGGGGCGCATTCTGCTCATCAGCTCCAGCTCTTCCTCACGAAGCAGATCAGAGGATATTTCAAAGTGGAAATTCGTCACTCCGTTGTCGTGCTCCAGAATATACTTCCAGATTTCCATTGCATGATCGTGTTTACAGTTAAAGGTCCTGTCCACAAACTTTACCTGAGGAACCTTTTTATCCAGGAAAAACTGAAGCTCTTTTTTTACAAGCTCCAGATTGCGGAACCGAAGCTTTTTATCAATGGAAGAAAGGCAGTAGCTGCAGGAAAAAGGACAGCCTCTGCTGCTTTCATAATAAATGATCCTGTTTGCAAAATCCTCTGTCTGCTCATAGGCAAAGGGAACTCTGCTTAAATCCATTACTTCCCGCCATCCGTTGTGAAAGATCTCGCCGTTTTCCCGGAAAGCAATCCCCCTGATATCTGCCAGCGTCCCTTTTTTCTCTATGTAATAACGGGCAAGCTCCAGAAAGGTTTCTTCTCCTTCCCCCACCATAACGCCTGTTACCTGAGGCATTTCCTTTAAAAAATTTTCCGCATCAAAAGAAACCTCCGGGCCTCCGACCCAGAAGGCCGTACCCGGAAGTATTTTTTTAAGGTCAAAGATCAGTTCCCGGACAAAGGAAATATTCCAGATATAGCAGGAAAAGCAAACTACCTCTGCGCCGCTTCTGTAAATCTCCTTCAGGATCTCATCCTTTGTCTGATTAATGGTATACTCCCCAAGAAGTATGTGTTCTTTATATTCAGATGCAAACGCTCTGAGATCATACACTGCCGGATTGGAGTGGATGTATTTTGCGTTGCATGCTGCCAGCAAAATTTTCATATGTCAGACTCCCCGATGCTTGCTTCAGTCATTAAGAAGAGCAAGCAGATCATTCTTGGAGGTGAGTCCTACGACACGGTTTGCTTCTTTTCCGTTCTTAAACACCAGAAGAGTGGGAATACTCATAATCCGAAACTGCTGGGCAAGAGCAGGTTCCTGGTCCACATCCACCTTCCCTACTGTATATCCCTCAGCTGCGATCTCTTCTACAATAGGCGCCTGCCGCATACACGGGCCGCACCAGGTTGCCCAGAAATCCACCAGAACCGGCTTTTCTGACTGAAGTACCTCTGTTTCAAAATTCTGTGATGTTAAAGTAATTTCCATAATCAATCGCTCCTTTATTTTTTGAATTTTCTTCGGATATATTTTCCTGCGCTGATTCCTGCCGCGCAACCTTCTGAGACAGCTGTCGCTACCTGAAGCAGGCCGCCTGTACAGTCTCCTGCTGCAAAAAGTCCCGGAATCGTTGTTTCCATTTCCTGATTTACTCTGATATTTCCTTTTTCTGTAAGTTCAGCTCCCATCTGCCGGGCAATCTCCGTACTTCCCGCTGTTCCAAGAGCTACGAATATCCCGTCAGCCGGATAAAAAGACTCCTTCTGACCATCACTTTCCAGGGTACTCATATCCTGTTCCATCCGAAGGCCGGAAACAGTATTCCCACCTTCTACTGACTGGATTTTCATGGTATTCACCTGAATATCATGTTCTCTTGAAAATTCAGGCTTTTCCCCATTGGTATAAATCGTCACGGAAGGCGTCACATTTTTCAGCTGCTCTGCCTCATGAAGGGCAAAATCACTGTTTCCCAGAACTGCAACCTGTTTTCCCCTGTAAAAAAAGGCATCGCAGATAGCGCAGTAGCTGACTCCTTTTCCTTCGTATTCCCTGATTCCCGGAATAGAGGACGCTGCCCGTTTACTTCCTGTAGCAAGGATCACACTTTCTGTTTCTATGTCTCCGTCTGTTGTTCTGATTGTAAAAGTATCAAATCCGCTGATCCCCAGAACCTGGGTTTCCATGACTCTGACTCCCAGAGCCTTTGCCTGGGCAATTCCTCTGTCAAAAAGCTCCTGCCCGGAAAGAGGCTTCTCCAGGCCATAATAATTTTCTATTTTTTCTGCTTTTTCAAGGGCTCCGATCCCTGTGTGGATCACAAGAGGATCCAGATTTCCTCTGGCTGTATAAAGAGCTGCGGAAATCCCTGCCGGACCTGCGCCAATGATCACTACATGTTCCATTTTCATTCACCTGCCTTTTTCTATAGTATACTGTTTTCCTGAAAAGATTTCTGTGATTTTATCACAGAATAAAAATTTCTGTTTTGGACAAAGCATACAAGTCCGATTCAAACTTCTTTGAAAATAAGAATCACGACCACCGGCTTGCTCTAACAATAAGTAAGACAGAACCGTCCAGAAGTTCTGAACTGATTCTGTCTTATTTTATTCACATTTATACAATCCTGTCAAGGGCACAGATCTCCACGCCCTCATCGGTCAGAGCTCTGCGGATTTTTTCCACAAACGCAAGGGCCTTGGCCCCGTCTCCGTGAACACACACAGAATCTGCCTGAATAGGAATATCCTTTCCGGTAATTGCCGTAACCTTTTTCTCTTTTACCATCCGCACTACACGGGAAACCGCAAGCTCCTCGTCTGTGATCATTGCGCCTTCTTTACGGCGGTTTACAAGAGAACCGTCCTCCTCATAGGCACGGTCCGCAAAAACCTCCAGCGCGGTGCGAAGTCCCAGGTCTTTTGCCGCCCGGGCAAGCTCGCCGCCGGAAAGAGCCAGAACAATAAGCTCCGGATCAAAGTCTTTGATCCCCTGACAGATTGCAAGAGACAGCTCATAGTCTTTGGCAGCCATATTGTAAAGGGCTCCATGAGGCTTCACATGCTGCATTTTCATATGATGGACTCTGCAGAAGGCTTCCAGCGCTCCAAGCTGATACAGGACATAAGCCTTTGCCTCGTCAGGGCTGACGCTTAAATTCCTTCTGCCAAATCCCATCAGATCCGGAAAGCCCGGATGCGCCCCCACACGAATGCCGGCTTCTTTTGCCATGCCAAGAGTCTTATCCATCACAACGGGATCAGAAGCATGATAGCCGCAGGCTACATTGGCTGATGTGATCAGAGGGATCACCTTATCGTCATTTCCAATGGTATAATTGCCAAAGCTTTCTCCCAGGTCACTGTTTAAATCTACTTTGTACATAAATCCTGTCACTCCTATTTAATATGCATCAGATTTTCAATAAATCCTGTATCTGCCTTTCCTTCACAGAATACCGGATGTCTCATGATCTGATACTGAAAATCAAGATTTGTTTCCACTCCTACGATCAGCATCTCATCCAGCGCAGAACGCATTTTCTGGAGAGCAGCCTCACGGTCCGGAGCATGGACGATCACCTTGGCGATCATGGAATCATATTCAGAGGGGATCCGGTACCCTGTATAAAGTCCGGTATCCACCCGCACTCCGTTTCCTGCCGGAAGATGAAGATGCTGAACCACACCTGGACTTGGCATAAAATTCTTTTCCGGTATCTCTGCGTTGATCCTGCATTCAATAGCGTGGCCGCGCAGCTTCACATCCTCCTGTTTAAAGCTCAGCGGAAGTCCCATGGCAACTCTGATCTGCTCAATGATCAGATCCGTGCCTGTAACCATTTCTGTAACGCCATGCTCTACCTGAATCCGGGTATTCATTTCCATAAAAAAGAATTCACCCTTCGGGCTTACAATAAACTCAATGGTTCCTGCATTGGTGTAGTTTACTGTTTTGGCAGCCAGTACCGCATACTGGTTCATTTTCTCTCTGGTTTCCTCTGTGATAGCCGGAGACGGAGATTCTTCGATCAGCTTCTGATGATTTCTCTGAACAGAGCAGTCTCTTTCTCCAAGAGCCACAACATTTCCGAATTTATCTGCCATGATCTGAATTTCCACATGACGGGGATTTTCCACAAACCGCTCAATATACATGGTGTCGTCGCCAAAAGCGTTTGCCGATTCTCTCTGAGCCACATTAAACTGAAATTCAAATTCATCCTCTGAAGCAGCTACTCTCATTCCTTTTCCGCCGCCTCCGGAGGATGCCTTGATCATAACCGGATATCCGATCTCTCCGGCAAGCTTCAGTCCTGTTTCCGCATCATAAACAGGTTCCTTTGTTCCCGGCACTACAGGAACTCCGGCTTCCATCATGGTTTTTCTTGCCTGAGATTTATTTCCCATTTTATCGATCACGTCTGCGTCCGGACCTATGAAGGTAATCCCGTTTTCCTGACATCTGCGGACAAATTCACTGTTTTCAGATAAAAATCCAAATCCGGGATGAATGGCGTCCGCTCCCATATTTCTGGCTGCCTGGATGATCCTGTCCATATTCAGATAACTGTTTCTGGCAGGGCCCTCTCCAATACAGATTCTCTGGTCTGCCAGCTGTACATGAAGGCTTTTGGCATCCTCTTTGGAATAGACAGCCACACTGCGTATGCCTAAGTTTCTGCAGGCGCGGATAATTCGGACAGCAATTTCTCCCCGGTTGGCAATCAAAATTTTGTTAAACAATATTCAGGCCTCCCTCCGGCTTTTATAATTTTTTCACACGGAACAGAGGCTGTCCGTATTCTACCTTCTGCTCATTGCTTACAAGAACTGCTTCGATCTCACAGTCAAAATCGCTCTGGATCTCATTCATCAGCTTCATTGCTTCCAGAATACATACTGTCTGTCCGTTTTTTACCTGGTCTCCCACCTTTACAAAAGTCGGGGCATCCGGCGCCGGAGCTGAATAAAAGGTTCCCACAATGGGAGAAGTGATAAAGAGCTTCTCATCTTCCTGATCCGCTTCTTCCACAGCCGGCCCCGGTGCACCCGCAGCCGCTGCTGCCGGCACTCCGGCTG
>NZ_HF999126.1:7598-49790 GCF_000433815.1 Blautia sp. CAG:257 | reverse complement strand
ACTCCGGCTGCCACTACAGGAGGATGATCCAGCTTGCTCATTGTGATCTTCATATTGCCCTCTTTCAGAGTAAATTCTGTCAGAGAAGAATTTTCGATTATTTTTACCAGTCCTTCAATTTTTTCTAAATCCATTCGTATCTCTCCTTTTCTGCTGCATTTTCTATTGATACCTGAAGGTACAGACTGCTGCTCTCACAGCACTGTCCTGTACAAAACTTTATTCGAATAATTTCCTCAGTCTTTTTGCAACCAGTCTGCAGTCCAGAACCTCTTTGCAGGGCTGATGTATGATCTTTCTCATGGCATCCAGCTCTTCGATTTCTTTCAGATAAAGAGCCTGGGCTTCCTGCACGGAAATTGCGCGGAACCGGAGCTTCTGGTCTGTTTTTCTCTGGACTACTGCCGGAATATCTACAGACGCCACTGTGGCGATCTTTCCGTATCCTCCTGTTGTCTGTCTGTCAGAAAGAAGAATGATCGGTTTTCCGTGAGAGGGAACCTGCACAGAGCCAAAAGCAATTCCGTCAGAAATGATATCTGAGGTTTCCTTTGGAGCGATAAACGGCCCCTCCAGTCTGCATCCCATTCTGTCAAAATCACTTGTTACTGTATACTCGCTGCCGAGAAATGTCTCGATTCCCTGTCTGCTGAAAAGCTCTTCCTGAGGTCCCATGACCACGCGGATCTCTGCCTGATCCTGATCAAAGTTTTCCGGCTCCAGCTTTCTGGAAAGGAAAAACGGAAGATATCTTCTCTTTATACGGAAATTCATATAATCTCCCGCCTGAAGCTTCCTTCCCTTAAAGCCTCCGATTCCGCTTTTCATATTGGTGCATCGGCTTCCCATAACCACCGGAATATCCAGATAACTGGAAAAGGCAATATATCCTCTACTTCCGGTTCTTGCGCTTCCGAATTTCAGAATATCTCCCTTATTCATATAGAGAGCCGTGTACATAGGTACCGGTTCTCCATTGACCTGAGGCTGAAAATCTCCTCCGGTAATGGCAATAATGGTTGCTGATGTAAATTCCAGTGTGGGACCGATCAGCGTCATTTCCAGTACTGCCTCGTTTTCCGGATTGTCCAGAAGAAGATTGGCGATTTTAAAGGAACGCACATCCATGACGCCTGCCACGGAAAATCCCTGACTCTGATATCCGGTACGGCCAAGATCCTGAACTGTTGTCATCATTCCGCCTTTTAATACACGAATTCCCATTTTACACCTCTTCCTCGTGGATCACGCACTGATATTCTCCGCGTTCCACAGCATCCTTGATACGCAGATATTCTTCCTCGTCCACCGGGACAAACCTGATATAATCTCCGGCTTCTACCAGAATAGGTACTTCCCGGTCCGGATCATAGGTTTTTACCGGAGTCATGCCCATAAGCTGCCAGCCTCCCGGAGAGTCCAGTGGATAAATGCCTGTCTGAGAACCTCCGATTCCCACACTGCCTGCGCTGATCCGTATTCTCGGATTGGCAAGTCTGGGGGTATGGAGCCGTTCATCCAGTCCGCCCAGATAGGTAAAGCCCGGCAAAAAGCCCAGCATATAGATCAGATAGTCTTTTGAGGAATGAATGCGGATCACCTCTTCCTCTGTCAGACCTGCATGCTCTGCAATGTTCGCAATATCCGGTCCGTATTCACCGCCATAGCATACCGGGATCTCAAAAATCCTTTTGCGGGTCTCTCCGGCTTTTACTTCCACCTTTACCAGCGCCTGCATTCTTTCGCGGATCTCCTCATAGGAGATCACTCGGGGGTCATAATTGATCAGAAGAGAACAGAATGCAGGGATCATGTCCACCACGCCCTCAATATGCTGTTCCTTCATAAGCTGAATAGTAGCAGAAATCTTCCTGTTGATCTCCGGACTGATCTCCTTTCCGAATTCAATCAAAATAGAAGAATCCCCTGCTGTTAAAATTCTGATATTCTGCATGTTTTTCTCCTTGATTCATAAATATCAGAAAAAGGTGTAAGCCTCTGTGACCACACCTTTCCCCGTTCTCACTATGCTCAGAATAAACTTCCCAGATTTGATACAAAGGTTGTGATTCCAAGATAAGCAGAAATAATAACTACAATAATTCCAAGTACCAGAAGCCATGTGGGATGATGATAATTTTCTCCCATAATAGCTTTTTTCTTTGATGCGATCAGACAGATTCCCAGAGTGATCGGAAGGATCAGTCCGTTCAGAGCGCCTGCAACAACAAGAAGAGTTGCCGGATTTCCAAGAATCAGCATGATCAGTGTAGATGCTGCGATAAAACCGATAATTACGCCATTCTCGTGCTTTTCAATAGCCGGATGGAAGGTCTTTAAAAAGGATACGGAAGTATAGGCTGCACCGATGATCGAAGTGATTGCCGCACACAAAAGAACAAGTCCTGCGAAACGGTATCCGATCTCTCCCGCGCCCTTTCTGAATGCATCTGCTGCCGGGTTGGCAGGATCAAGAGCCACACCCTTTACTACTACGCCAAGCACTGCCAGGAACAGGAAAATACGTACGATCGTTGCAATACCGATTCCCATTACAGAGCTTTTGTTGATCTCTTTTAAATTCTTTTCACCGGTAATACCTGCATCGATCAGACGGTGAGCTCCGGCAAAGGTAATATATCCTCCCACAGTTCCGCCCAGAAGCGTGATAATAGCAGGCACAAGAGCCTGAACGCCTGCATCCGGAACAAAGGTATTCTTAATGGCTGAACCTACCGGCGGCTTTACAACTACGATCACAATAAAAATAACCACGATCATGATCGCTCCGAGAACCTTTGTCAGTGTGTCCATGGCGCCCTTTGCATTTCTGGAAAGAAATACCAGGATTGCCAGTACTCCGGCAAGTACATATCCCACCTTGGTCGGAATTCCCAGAAGGGTATTAAAGCCCAGCGCACCTCCGCCAACGTTGCCGATATTAAATACCAGACCGCCTAAGACCACCATAAAAGCTACCAGATATCCAAGTCCCGGAAGCACTTTATTTGCAACCTCCTGTCCTCTCAGTCCTGTCACGCACAGTACTCTCCAGATATTCATCTGCGCCACTGCTGACAGTAGAATGGAGATCAGGATTACAAATCCGAAGCTTGCCTGAAAATCACTGGTGAATTTAGATGTCTGAGTGAGAAATCCAGGTCCGATCGCTGAGGTTGCCATCAGAAAGGCTGCACCCAGAAGCGCACCTCCGTTCTTCTTTTTTTCGCTCATGCTCTTTCCTCCTTTTCGTTTTTGATAGAAAAAGACACTCTGCGTTGCGCAGAGTGCCTGCTTCAAACTCTTTGTTTATTATATCATAATTTACAGTATCCAACAAGAATTTTTTGATTAACCCACAAGCGGATATTTATCTGTCAGTGTTTTTACAAGGGCCTTTGCCTGTTCTCTGTTATCACGGCTTTTCAGCATCAGAGAAATGGCTTCTGCGATCACATCCATATCTTCCGGCTTCATTCCTCTGGAGGTTACTGCCGGTGTTCCCAGACGTACGCCGCTTGTTACAAACGGAGACTGAGGATCATTTGGAATGGTGTTTTTATTGCAGGTAATGTTTGCCTCGTCAAGAAGATTTTCCATTTCTTTTCCTGTTACCCCAAGGTTTTTCAGATCTACCAGCATCAGATGATTATCGGTTCCTCCGGATACAATATCAACGCCTCTGTTCTGAAGTCCTTTGCAGAGCGCCTGAGCATTTTCCACTACCATGCGGGCATACTCTTTAAATTCCGGCTGCAGAGCTTCTTTCAGGCATACCGCCTTGGCAGCGATCACATGCATCAGAGGGCCTCCCTGGATTCCCGGGAAAACAGCTTTGTTAAAATTAAATTTCTTTGCATTTTCTGCGCTGCTCATGATCAGTCCGCCTCTTGGGCCTCTCAGTGTCTTATGTGTGGTTGTTGTTACAACGTCAGCATAAGGGACAGGGCTTGGATGCTGTCCGCCTGCCACAAGACCGGCAATATGAGCCATATCCACCATAAGATATGCTCCCGCCTCGTCTGCAATCTCACGGAACTTCTTAAAATCAATGGTGCGGGCATAGGCGCTGGCACCTGCGACGATCATTTTGGGCTTACATTCCAGCGCAATCCTGCGAACCTCGTCATAGTCCAGGATGCCGTCATCATTTACTCCATAGGAAACCGCATGGAAATAAGTACCTGACATATTTGCCGGACTTCCATGTGTCAGATGGCCTCCGTGGGCAAGATCCATGCCCAGCACGGTATCCCCCGGCTTCAGCATTGCAAAAAATACTGCCATGTTTGCCTGGGCTCCGGAATGAGGCTGAACATTTACATATTCGCAGCCAAAAAGCTCTTTCGCCCTGTCGATCGCAAGCTGCTCGACTTCATCCACACAGGCGCACCCGCCGTAAAATCGTTTGCCCGGATATCCCTCTGCATATTTATTTGTCAGCGGACTTCCCATTGCTGCCATAACAGCCCTGCTCACCCAGTTTTCGGATGCTATCAGCTCGATATGAGAATTCTGACGCTGCACCTCCGCCTGGATCAGATCCGCGATCTCTTTATCTGTCTGCTGAATTTCTTCTAATGAATACATGCTCATCCTCCTTGTAAATATCTTTCTCCGTAACGAAACGTCCATGTCTGCTTCAGACTCTCTGAATCCCTCAGACCTTCCGTGCTTAAAACTGTTACTGCTCTCCGCAACACTAGAATTGATTATACCTGAACCCCCTATCTATGTCAACGAGAAAAAGACATTTGTCCGTCATACAAAAATTTTTGTATTCTTTTTCAATTTTATTAAGTTTTTTTTGACTATTTATGATATCTTTTTTATAATAGAGTGAAGTATTAACATAAAAGGAGCATTTGCTATGAGAGGCTTTGAATATTACACCCCCACAAGGGTGATTTTTGGAAAAGATACACACATGAAGGTCGGCGAACTTCTGAAAGAATACGGCTGCAAAAAAGTTCTGATCCATTACGGCAGCGGAAGCGCTGTTTCTTCCGGACTTCTGGATCAGATCAAATCCAGCCTTGCCGAAGCCGGGGTGGATTTTGTCACGCTGGGAGGCGTTGTGTCCAATCCCAGACTCAGCAAGGTTTGCGAAGGAATTGAACTGTGTAAAAAAGAGCAGGTGGATTTTCTTCTTGCCGTAGGAGGCGGAAGCGTCATTGATTCCTGCAAGGCTATCGGCTACGGCGTTGCCAACCCCTGGACAGATGTATGGAATTTCTTCCTGAAAACAGAAGTGCCCAAAGACTGCCTTCCCATTGGCGCCATTCCCACTATTGCCGCATCAGGAAGTGAAATGAGCGGTTCCTGTGTGATCACCAACGAGGACGGATGGCTGAAGCGGGGAAGCACCAGAAGCGATCTCTGCCGTCCGAAATTCGCTCTTTTAAATCCCAGACTTACTTATACACTGCCCCAGTACCAGACTGAGAGCGGATGTGTGGATATTCTCATGCATACCATGGAACGATACTTTGTCAACCTGGAAACTATGGAGATCACTGACAGCATCAGCGAGTCCCTGATGCAGACTGTGATCTACAATGCCAGAATACTTATGAAAGAGCCGGGCAACTACAATGCAAGGGCCGAAGTGATGTGGGCCGGAAGCCTGTCCCACAACGGGCTTACAGGCTGCGGAACAGGTGGCGGCGACTGGGCCTGCCATCAGCTTGAGCATGAGCTGGGCGGTCTGTATGATGTGGCGCACGGCGCCGGACTTGCCGCTATCTGGGGAAGCTGGGCACGATATGTATATCTGGAAAACCCGGAGCGCTTCGCCCAGTTTGCAACAAATGTATTTGATATTCCCTGCTATGTGGATTTTGAAAAAACAGCGCTGGCCGGCATTGAAGCCATGGAAGATTTTTTCCGCTCCATAAAAATGCCCACCAGCCTCCGGGAGCTCGGTCTTGATCTGAGTGAAAAACAGATTCATGAGCTTGCCTTTAAATGCAGTTTTGAAGACACCCGTACCATCGGCGTCTTCAAACAGCTGAATATGAAAGACATGGAAAAAATCTATCTTATGGCCCGCTGACCCTTCCGGTCTGCCTACCTGATAACTGTCTTTTCTATCGAAATAAAGTTTTTGTCAGTATCCTGAAATTTCACCGCAGATTCCTGATCTGTTTCAGAAATAAAGGTGAATTTCAGGATTCTTTTTTATTTATGCAGAACAGCACTTTCAGAGATTAGAAAACTTAATCAGCCGGAAGCACACCTGTTCTCTTACAGAGAAATACGTCTCTCCTTTCCGTCATATACAAAACGTTTCTCCACCTTATCTCCTTCCAGGATCACGCGGCATTCACGTCCCTTCAGCCCCTGTGCAAAGGTATGCTCTGCTGCGCCGATTGTCAGGCAGCACTCATCATCCTTCCAGGTAAGAGAAATCTGGTTATATTTGCCCTGCTCATATGCATATCCGTCTCCGTCATCCTCATACAGAACAAAGCTTCCGTCAGCGCCCGGATAAATATGGATCTCAAAGGGTGTATCCACCGCCTCGTCCGCATAGCGCATTTTCTGCTCCATGGGAATGACAGCTCCGGCCTTTACAAATACCGGAATATGGTCAAGGGAAGCGTCCGCTTCCACCTCTGTGCCCCCCTCATATTCTTTCAGCGTATGGAAATCATACCATTTCGTTCCCGCCGGAAGATAGCAGTTCCAGAGCTTCTCACGGTCAATGGCGCGGCTTTCCCTCTCATAATACATAGGTTCTGTTACCGGGCATACCAGAAGGCTGTCGCCAAACATATACTCATCTCCCAGCGCCGCTGCGCGTTTATCCTGTGCAAAATCAAAAAGCAGGCTTCTCATCATTGTATAATCATCTGTCCAGATTCTTGCTGCATTGGAGTAAATATAAGGCATCAGTCTGTATCTCAGCTCAATATTCTTTACAAGCGCATCATAGAAAGGCTCGCCTGGCCTGCCGAAATTCCACACCTCCCTGGGGGTATCCGTGCCGTGTGAACGGAACATGGGAAGAAAAACTCCCTGCTCAAACCAGCGCACATACAGTTCTCTGTAACCGTAATCCTCCACACCTTCCTCGTAATCCCCTCTCCAGAACCACTTTGGCGTTGGATCCTTGCTGCAGGAGCAGCCTCTGTGCTGCCAGTTTTCGTTTACGGTAAAGAAACCGCCGATATCAAGGGTCCAGTAGGGCATACCGCTCATACACATATTCAGCCCCTCATGGATCTGTTTTTTCATGGTATCCCAGGAGGCAAAAATATCTCCTGACCACAGGACAGTTCCAAATTTCTGACTGGATGCATAACCGGAGCGCGTCAGGTTCAGAACACGTTTGTCCGGATTGGACTTTCTCTGATTTTCATAAATCCCCTGAGCATGTGCAGCCGCATAAAGGTTTGCCCTCTCTGCCCCAAGGAACCTGCGGTGCTCGTCTCCTACCAGGCGGAAGCGCTCCCATGGCTCTCTTTTAAACTCACCATTCCAGTCCGGACCGGAAAAGGGCTCTGTAGAATCACACCACCAGGAATCAAAGCCGCCGGAAAACAGCTCCTTCTCCGCCTGTTTCCAGTAAAGTTCTCTTGCTTCCTCAGAAAAAGCATTGTAGGTGGCATAATCATAAAAAAGATGTCCTGCCGCCTTCATCTCCTCGTAATCCTCTGTTCCGGAATTCATATTCGGCCATACCGATACCATGGAATGTACATGCATATCGTGAAGCTTCTGATTCATTTCTGTCAGGCTTGGATAGCGTTCTCTGTCCACACGCTTGTTTCCCCATTTGCCTGGCTCCCAGGTATTCCAGTCCTGTACCACACAGTCCAGAGGAATGTCAAGATCACGGTATTTCTTTGCAATGCCAACTACCTCGTCCTGAGTTTTGTAGGCTTCTTTGGACTGCACATAGCCAAAGGACCATTTTGGCAGCATCACGGCCCGGCCTGTAAGAAGACGGAAGCCTTTGATGATCTCATCCAGGTTTTCTCCTCTGATAAAATAATAATCCAGCTGCTCGATCATATCCAGATACAGCCAGGAGCCTCTGCAGTCGTCGTTAAAGGTCATCAGGGAGCCGCAGTCCACCAGGATTCCATATCCCCTGTCCGATATCAGGAAGGGGATCGGGATGCGCATATTATGCTGATAAAGGTACTGAACATTTCCACGATAATCGTAAATGCCTTCCTCCCCCTGTCCAAGGCCGTGAATGTGCTCGTCCGGCTGCCAGCAGAAATTCAGTTTTCCGTGAAAGGCCATGTGATCCTCCACAGCCTTCAGATTCTGCACAAAATTCCTCTCGCCGTCTACGGTCTGAACTCTTTTGATAACAGGCTCCTCACCCCCTGTAGAATATACCATAAGAGGAGCCTCTGTCAGTTCCTTGCGGCCCTCCTTCAAAAGTACACGGCCGTCATCAGCATTCCGCCATACAAAGCCTCCGTTTTTGCTGTCAGCCTCCAGAACCACTCTCTCTGTCCGGAAAACAGTTTTTTCTCCGTCCTCACTGACACTAAAAGAGCTTTCCGGACATACCTTAATGCCAACAGGTGACTTTTGCTCCCAGTTCTCTCTTTTTGTGTAAGAACATCTGATAATATTGTCACGTACTGCCTGAACCCTGCAGTTTCCGTCCTTTAATCGAAATTCCCATTCATGTTTCTGCATAATACCCATAATACTTCTCCTTTATTTTCAGATTAAGCAGAAAAAGGGCATCAGCCCTTTACTGCTCCGGCGGTCTGTCCGCCTACGATATGCTTCTGGCACACCAGATACATAATGATAACCGGCAGACAGGTCAGAAGAATGTCCGCACAGATCAGGTTCCAGCTCTTTGAATACTGTCCGAAGAAATTGTATACAGCCAGTGTCATGGGCCATTTTTCGGAAGAATTCAGGAAATACAGAGGCATTACGAACTCATTCCATGTATTCAGGAAGCAGAGAACTGCCGCTGTCACCATACTTGATTTCATCATCGGCATGACAATATTAAAGAAAAGTCTCCAGGGTCCGCAGCCGTCCAGCACTGCCGCCTCATCCAGATCCACCGGAACCTTTGACACAAAGCCGTACAAAAGGAATACAGAAAACGGAAGCTGCATTGCCACATACAGAAGAATGATACCCAGCCTTGTATCATTTAACTGTGTCACCTGCATCACTTTCATCAGAGATACATAGTTAATGGGGATTACAATACCCAGAACCATGTACATATACAGTCTGTTGTCAGCTTTTCCCCGTCTTCTGGCAAGTACATAGGCTGCCATGGATGCAAGGATTACAGTAATGACCGTTGCGCAGCCTGCATACAGAAGACTGTTCAGGAAGCTGGTTCCCAGCTTTCCTTTTTCAATCACAACTGCAAAATTACTGAACTCCCAAATCTTTGGAAGCGTCAGAGACAAGGTAAGGGCCTCAGAATCCGGTTTAAATGCATTGATCACGATCAGAAGAAGAGGGATCAGCATGATCAGGGAAAAAATCCATGCAAGGATATTTTTTAATATTGTCAGAATGGTTTTCTTGGTTTTCGCATTCATTACTCGATCACCTCATCTTTCGTCAGAATCTTAATCATAAAGTAGCCTACGATCACCATAAAAATGAACATAACGGAACTGATAGTGGTGCCCTGTGCATACAGGCCCTGGGAAAACTGCTTAAATACTGCAGTGTACATAACCTCTGTTCTGTGTCCCGGTCCTCCGTTTGTCAGCGCATGAGGCAACGTCTGCTCTTGATGTTTCTGTTCAGCAAACAATTATTGAACTGATTACAAAGCTTCAAAAAGAAAAAAATATTACCATTGGCTTTATCTGCCACGATATTGCACTTGTTCAGTCTGTATCTCACCAGATTGCAGTTATGTATCTTGGAAATCTTGTGGAAGTTATACATGGAAGAGAACTTTTAGCAAAAGCAGTACACCCTTATACAAAAGCTTTAATGGATTCCATTTTTGATATAAATATGGATTTTTCAAATCCCATAGAAAGCATTAATGGCGAAACACCAAGCCCTCTGGACCTGCCAGAAGGCTGCCCTTTTCAGGGAAGATGTCCCCACTGCATGGATATTTGTAAGAAAGAAAATCCTGCCCTGATAGAAATAGAAACAGATCATAATGTTGCCTGCCATTTATTCAAAAAAAGCAAAGGATAGATTCTATGAAAAAAAATGATCTGATCCATGGAAATATTGCCAAAGCTCTGCTGCTGTTTGTCCTGCCTCTTATAGCCGGAAGTCTGATCCAACAGCTTTACACAACAGCAGACGCTATTATAGTAGGTCAGTTTACCGGAAAGAATGGTCTTGCTGCCATTGATTCAGTACATACACTATTCAAATTTCCAATTAATTTTATGAATGGTCTTGCTGCTGGTGCAACAATCATCATTTCCAGATATTTTGGTGCAAAGGACAAAAAAGTTTATATTGCGCTGTACATACCGCACTTTTAACTGCAGTACTTCTTGGAATCATCTGTACACTATGCGGAGTATATTTTACTCCACGCCTGCTTGACATTATGTCTGTTCCAACTGATATTTATCATGATGCCCAGATTTACTGTCAAATTTATTTTTCTGGATTATGGGCAATGATTCTTTATAATATGACGGCCGGAATTTTGCGCGCATTTGGAGATTCCAAACGGCCACTGTACGTTCTTATTTTATCCAGTATAATAAATATTGCCGGAGATTTCCTTCTGGTTGGTGTTTTTAGTACAGGCGTGTGGGGTGCTGCTGCAGCAACTGTCCTTTCTCAGGTTATCAGCGCATTTGTGGTATATGGTATTTTGAAAAAATCTGATTTCATAGAAAAAAAATCAGCATATTTAATCATGGAATCTGCCGCAAGCATATGAAAATGATGCTACAAAAAGGATTTCCGCTTGCGCTTCAGTCTATGCTGTTTCCTGTTGCAAACTCTATTATACAGGCAAGCGTAAACACAATGGGAACGGACAGTATTGCTGCATGGGGAATTTGCGACAAACTTGATATGATTATCTGGCTGATTGCTGATTCTATGGGGCCAGCTATGACTACATATGCAGCGCAGAATATAGGTGCTGGCAAGGTTGACCGAGTAAAAAAGGTACTTTTACGGGTGCAGGATTGTCTATTATTTCTGTTGGTATTACAAGTTTCTTTTTATATTTTGGTTCAGGAATTCTGGGTCCATTATTTATCGCGGAAAAAGATGTTCCTGCCCTTATTCCTCTGGTTATAAAATATATGCAGATGATGGCTCCATTTTTTATCTTCTATGCAATTGCAGAAGCATTTTCCGGTGCCTGCTGTGGGATTGGGGAAACACTAACACCCATGATTACAACCCTGCTTACAATTTGTCTTCTTCGAATTATCGGTATTTGGACTGTTTTACCCAAGTTTAATACAATGGAGACTATTGTCTGGATTTACATTGTCTCCTGGATAGTATCAGGAATCGTGTTTGCATTGTTGTTTTGCATAAAATTATATAAGAAAAATCCCTAACTGCAATATTATGATATTGGGGCAGAACATAGTATTTTCTGTGTCTGCCCCTCTAAACGAAAGTTCATAATTTTATTTTCAACTGGCATTTTTCACTGTCCGATAGTCTCGAACTTCCATCAATTAGAAACGTGAAACGTCATCTGCAGCAAAAAACCGCAGCCCGGGCCGTGGAACCCTTTTGCTGCGGTTTTTCTGTGTTACAGGATATATTTTATTGGAATTCAAAAGTAAACTTTATTTATCTTCCCAGTGACTCACAGAAAGTGCCTTTGACATCGCTCCAGTTCTTTTCTGCATAATCCAGAAGATATACTGCCTGCTCCATGGACATTTCCGGGAACAGAAGGAAGAGGCTGTGAGAACCGTATTTTTTTACAAGACGGTCTACGTTTCTGATCCAGTCCTCAAACTCTCCGGAATAAACCTTTACCCAGATGGATTTTCCTGCTGCAATAGCTTTGTCATAAATCACATCCCAGTCCGGAAGAGTTCCGTCCGGGCCGGCATCGCCGCTGGTCCACTGCAGAGCATCAATTCCGTCAATTTCCATCAGAGCATCCATGTGCTTGATCGCCTGCGGTCCGTCCAGATGATAAAGAACATGATCCACATTTTCAGACTGTGTTCTCAGTGAAGGCTGGATGTATTTCCGGAAATCCTCCGGTGACATCATGGCTGAGAAATCACACTGCAGCTTCACGGTTCTTCCCGGTCCCCAGATCTGGAACACAGTGTATGCGTTGCCGCCTTCCTCGTCTTTGATGGCATCGTAGAAACAGTCATAATAATCATAGTAAACATCAGTTACTTCCTGTATACGCTCGCCTACCTTTTCCGGCTCATCCAGAAGGTCGAACAAGGTTTCCTGGGCTCCGCGAAGGGATGCCAGAACATCAATATTCTCCATCAGGTCAGGCATATCTACATAAAAATCATTTCCAGCCAGTTCACGGCAGCTTTTCACAAGATTGATATGTTTCTTAAACCATTTATTTTCCGGATCAAACTGAAGCTTCGGAACACCATCCCAGCCGTCCAGACACTTGTTAAACCATACGGTGTCTTCTTTAAAGCCGATCTCGGATCCAAGGTAGGCTGCCAGAGATCCCGGTCCAAAGTCAACATTCAGGTTCGGGAAACTCTCGCCAAGGAATGCGTGAGTGTCACAGAAGAAACGATAACGGTCTACGATTCTCTGAGGATCCTGATATTTATCCTCCATATCCTTCCACATCAGCTCATCCGGCATATTGTAGTATTTGCCCTGGCAGATCTGCCCCAGATATCCGCCGTCTACAGGAGTTCCGTCAGAATACTGTTCAATCTCCGGTCTTCTTGCGATCACGCACATCAGCGGACGGCCTGTGTTCTTGTGAGCCCAGTAATTACGGAATTTCTCTTTTGTTTCTTCCCAGTTCAGCTTATAGCCTTCTCCCGGACCGGGAAGACGTACTTTGCTGATATCTACTTTTGTTTTGTCAAAATTCACCTGAACTGCAGCTTCTTTTACAGGCGCAGCTTTCTCTTTTGATGCTGCTTCTATTTTTTCTGCCGCTCTTTTTTCTTCAAAAGCTTTCAGTTCTTCCTCAGTAAGGTCAAATTCTCCGGCTGCGACCTTTGCACAGAAACCGGAATCCGCATATTTTTTTGCCTGCTCTGCTGCAGATGCCGCATCCTCGGTATATGCGTCTGCGCCGATCTCATCAGCAAACTCCTGAGTGATCGGAGCTCCTCCTACCATAATTTTAATTCTTGGACGGAAAGGCTGCTCCAGAAGAGCTGCAACTGTGTCGCGCAGAGACGGCATGGTTGTAGTAAGAAGCGCGGATAGGGCAACGATCGTTGCATCCTTATGTTCATTTACTGTATCAATAAAGGTCTGGATGGGAACGTCCACGCCAAGATCAAGAACCTCAAATCCGGCGCTCTCAAACATCATGCCCACCAGATTTTTTCCGATGTCGTGAAGGTCGCCTGCCACAGTACCGAGAATGATCTTTCCTGCGCTTCCCGCCTCTCCTGTTGCAAGATACGGCTTCAGCACCTCAACACCGGCCTTCATAGCGCGGGCTGCAGCCAGCATCTGCGGAACAAAGATGATCTCTTTTTTGAAGTTCTCACCTACCACAGCCATAGCTCCGATCATACCGTCATTGAGAATTGCTGTAGGATCGCAGCCTGCGTCAATGGCATCCTGCACACATTTTCCGATTTCTTTGTTTTTACCGTCCTGAGTTGCCTTAAAGACTGCCAGCATCTTCTCGTCTGCCGGTGTCTGCGATGCCGCTTCTGCTTCTGACTCCTGAGGTCTGTCCTGGAATTTCCCGATATAATTCAGGCAGTATTCATCTCTTTCCAGAAGAGCGTCTGTAGCATAGATCATTCCGATCATATTTTTGTTGGTTGGATCTACGATAGCGCTATCCATACCTGCATTCATGGCAAGAACCATAAATGCCTGATTGATATTTTTTCTTACAGGCAGACCAAATGAAATGTTGGAAAGTCCGCTGGTAATATGAATTTCCGGATATTCCGCCTTGATCTGACGGCAGCAGTCTGCAAATACAGTAAGTGCAGTCTCATCTGTTGACAAAGTTACTACCAACGGGTCAATATGTAATCTTGACGGAGCAATTCCGTACTCTTTTGCCTTTTCCATGATTCCATGGAAAACCTTCATCCTGCGTTCTACAGAATCCGGGATTCCGTCATTGTCGCAGAGAAGAGCAACACATTCCCAGTCTGTATCCGCAATGACCGGGAAAATCCTGTCAATTTTGTCTCCTTCCAGGGAAACAGAGTTTACCAGTCCCGGTCTTTTACAGAACGGGATCGCTGCTACGCAGGATTTTGCACTTGGACTGTCTACACAAATCGGCGTATCTGTTACCTCCTGTACAAGATCAATCATCCATTTTAAAGTTTCTACTTCCACGTCCTCCTCAACAGAAGCACACACGTCCAGAAATGTGGCGCCCGCTTCTGCCTGTTTTCTGGCTCTCTCTTTGATAAGTTCCGCATCCTTATCTGCAATGGCCTTAGCAACTGACGGAATGGAACCGTTCAGTTTTTCTCCAATGATTATCATGGCATACCCTCCTGTATGTTATTACTGAGTTTATTTTACCCCAGGAGAGCTTGTATTTTCTTCTGCTATTTTTTTATTTATGTGTACTATTTTAATTTTCTCAGTTACATATTACAGGCATTTAAAAGAAATCCCTCTGCACTGCTGAAATTTTCAAGCTTTGTAACCAGAATATGACATATTTTTCTGACTGCAAATGATACAATACAGTTGCTGCCGAACCTCCAGCAGAAAGGAGGTGAATGCTGATGTCAGAACTTATCATGACGTTTTTTGTTTCTGTCGCAGCAGGTATAGTTAGCTACTATATCTGCAAATGGCTGGACAAAAACAACAGGCAGTAACAGCCTCAAGGTCTAAGCCTCCTTACATAAAAGGAATAGAAAACCCCGGAAGTGTAGCAGACTTCCGGGGTTTTCGTTTTCGCTAATGTCAGAATCATAACGTTTTTAGCTACTATCAGTATATGCTCCTCCTGCCTGAAAGTCAACAAAATCTCATCGACACCATTCGACAACAGTAACCCTCTGACAATATTTTATTCATTTTCATCTGCTGATGATGATACAAAACCATTTTCTGACTCTTCAGATTTTACTGCATCAAGATAAATCTCCATCATAGCCTCCTGATAGGCAGCTCTTTTCTTCTTTTTCATGCACTCCCGGATTTCCAGAAGCTCGTCTATATATACCTGTTCCAGCTTTTTAAGCCGTCTGGGATTCAGTTCCACTTCGGACAGAAACTGCAGATACCATTTTTTATCATATTTCCAGAGATGAAGACTTTCACCATATCGTTCTTTCAGCCTCTGAGCAATCAGGATACCTTCCGGGTCAAAATCCCCTGCATAAAAGAATCTGTGACTGCCCTTCAGGCTGTCCAGCAGAAGCAGAGCGGCAAGCCTTGGCTGTCCATTGATACACACAGCCGCACATTCCGGATATCGGGCTGTCAGAACAGAAAATACTGCCGGATTTTCTACTACATAAACCTGTTTCCGCTGCGCCCTGATAACCTCAATACTGCCCATGGTGTGCAGCGTCAGACGCATGGGTTCCTTCTCAAGAAAAAATCCTTCTATTCCCCTGTGAAGACTTCCATCTCTTTTCCAGCCCCGGATACCATAAGCCAGAACCTCATTAGACAAATCGTCTCTCAAAAGCCCGCACTGATAAAAAAGGCGGTTCTTTTCCTCTGCACCTGTCATTTTCTCTGAGTCTGTGTCCGACAACTGCCATGAAAAAAATGCAGTCAGTAATTTTTCGGCAGCAGTACCTGCGTCAAAATAATGAGGATTGCCTGTGACCTTTGCAGAAAATACAGGAAGCAGTTCTCTGCAGCCGTTTCCTTCTCTAAACATTTCTGTAAGTCTCTGAACTGCAGCCATAAAATTCTCCAGCACACTGCGAAATGTCTCCGGATCACCTCCATACTGCTGAATCAGAATTTCATAACCTGGAAGGTGATTTGCCAGAACCAGCTTCAGCCATACAGAAGCCGTATTTCCCTGAGATTTTTTTATAATATCATTGAAATAAAAAGCTCTTTTTTCCAGTTCCTTCTGTTTTTCTTCTTTTTTTATTACCAATGGCTGTTCAAAATATGCTTTCAGCAGCTCTTCTCCCGAAATTCCTGCAAAACGGCTGTTCTGAAGCCTTTTTTCAAACACCTGCGCAGAAATTGTCACAGTCCTGCTTTCTGTATAATCCTTTTGAAAAAAGCCACTGAGCTGAGCCTTCTCCTCCTGATCCAATCCGGTCAGCGTTATCTTACCGCCCAGATATCCCAGTCCGGCATATTTCTCTCGCCATTTTGAGAAAAACTTTTTATAAACCGGACGCTCACGAAAATATTCCAGACATTCCTTCAGGTTTTTATTTTTCTCTCCTTCTGTCATTTCCTATGACCTCTGTTCCGTACTTCCTGTTGTCATGATCTTTTTCTTTCCATTCCAGATATAGCGGATCACAGAAACAAACTTTGCATTTTCCGGTCGGATCAGCTGATAAATTGCCAGTCCCGGAACCGTATCATAATCGCCCCACAAAATCTGAGAATTGATCATAAAATTAAATTCAAATTCCACCATCAGACGGAACATATCCCGGATATTGGTTTCATCTACACCGGCAAAAGCCTCGTCAAGAGAAATCAGCCTTGGCGCATCCTCATTGGCTCCTGCATATTTTGCCACCACTGCTGAAAATAAAGGAACATACATGGACATGGCTTTTTCTCCTCCGCTGAAGGTAAAAAATACTCTGTCTGTCAGCTCCCGCTTCTTCTCTCCTGTTTTCTGGCACTCCAATTGAAATTCAAACCACTTTCTGTAGTCCAGTACCTCCCGCATAGTTGCATGGAAGGACTGAACTGCGCCGGTTTCTCCTGAAATTTTACGGGCTTCCTCAATTTTTGACCGAAAATGACGGGAAAGGCTCTCAACCTCTTCCTCCCTCATAATCTCCGCATCCTTCTGAAGCAGCTCCACCAGAGATCTGGTATCCAGCTGATCTTCTCTTTGAGCCTGCTTATTCTTCCAGCGAAGACTTAATTTCAATCCGCTTGAGGTCTGCATGGATTCCATAAGTGTATTCATTTTTTCTATCCAGCGCCTGCTTGCCTGGATCTTTATCCTGATTTTTTTACTGATTGTGTTTGCAAGTATATCCTCAAACAGCTCCCGGTCTCTTTCATTTAAAAGAGCAGACAATGATTCCGCATCTTCTGTCAATTTCCGGATCAGTTCCTTAAAAGTCACTGATATTCCCCGATATTTTGCCGAAATATCAATTCGCTTTACACTTTTTTCATAAAACAGACTGTCCTCATCCAGATCACCAAACAGAGACAACAGAGTAATCTGATAATCCAGAAGATATCCCCGGTTCTGATGATAAATCTCCTGAAGATTTCCAAACAGGTCGCTCTGTTTCTTATTTCCAAAGCCTCCTGCAAACATCCTGCACACCTTCCGCGCCTGATCATCCATATCCTCTGTAATTACAAAATTTTTTTCCACATACCCTAAATTATATTCTTTCTGGAAAATATACTGATACTTTTCCTGTTTCTTCAGAAATTCCTGTTTCTTTATACCGTTTTCCTTGATTTTTTCTTCAAGCGTCTGGATTTCACCTTCCAGGGCTTCCTGTTCCCTTACACTGTTTTCCCGTTCTTTCGGAAGCTGCAAGAGACGCTTCATGCAGAAATCCAGGCGTTCCTGTATCTGCTCATAATCCGTAAGCTCCAGCTGTTTTCTCACAGAATCCAAAAGCCCCTCCAATTCCCGTATTTTCTGCTGAATCCGAATTCTTTCATACCGTATTTCGTCCAGATCCTGTTCCAGCTCCTCCAGATACGCTTCCTGACTTTCCACAAATCGGAGACCATTCTGATAATTTCCCCATAAAACCTGGAGACTAGCCAAAAGCTCCTTATAATTTCTCAGCCCATCCAGCGTCTGTACAAACAGCTCCAGACGAGGCGTTAAATATGCTTTTGAACAAAGCTCCCTGACCTTAATCCGAATCTGATCCAGATTTTTTCTTTCTTTTTCCGTAATGATCTGCTGTTCTCCCAGCTGTCTTACCGAAATTTCCAACTTATATTCACACTCTGCCAGGGCCTTTGCCGCTGTTTTCAGATCATCCTCTTTTGGAAACTCCAACCATTCTCTCTGAAGCCTGTTCCTTCTTTCTTCATTTTGCACTATAGCTTCTTCCAGCATCCGGATTTCTTTTTCTTCCTGTTCACAAAGGACTGTCAGCTCTTCTATCTTACTTTTCCTGTATTCTTCCCGGGCACGGGCACCAATAAAACGCGCTTTATACTCCTTTGTAACCGTACCCTCCAGCACTCCAATCCGGTAATTTCCCTCTCTGTCAATCCAGGAATGACCGCTCTGCTCCTCCCGGCTTCCAAATCCTATTGCTGAAAGAATATTGGAGATGCTATGATATAAAAGAATATCCTGCTCTCCATTATCCACGTCCAGGACCTGAGTCAGATTCTCTTTCACATGGGAAACGTCACTGAAAATATATTTGTCGCAGACGCCTGGGTCCAGAGAATACACCTGTTCCCGATATTCCTCTGAGATAATCAGGGCATCCAGAACTCCCATATTCATAAGAGCCTCTTCTATGCGGTCTGCCTGTTCTCTAGTTAATCCTGTGTCAAACTCTATGATTTTATAAAACTGCTGATAGGGTATTCCCTGTTCCTTCAGTCTTCTTCGATTTTGTCTTACACATTCTGGCTGCTCCGGTTCCGGATCTTTTTTATTATTCCAGCTTTCAAGTTCTGCATTTAATTCTTCAAAGGATTCCTGTGCTTTGCCATGAGCCTGTTCCAGTTGCAGCTTTTCCCGGTTCAATTCATTTTCCTTACTGAACAGAATGCCTTTTACAGAATCACGGATTTCCAGAAAGTCCTCCCCTAATTCATACTCCTGAATTTTTCGGGTCATTTCCCTCAGTGCATCCGGTTCTGGTTTTAACTCCTGATTTTCGTGAGCCCAGATATAAATTTTTTCTGTCAGCTCTGCCTTTGTCTCCTGAAACAGTTTTTCATACTGCTGGACTGATCTTTCCGCCTGATCCCGCTGCTGCTGACAGACATCCAGCTCTTTCAGGTATCTGTCATATCGATCCTGACAGTTTTTTTCCTCCGTAAGCCCCTCTTTTCCTTCTTCCACCTTGTCTGTATATTTTTTTAATAAAGCATTGTGAGATGAAAACGAATAAGAAGGATTCCTGTCTTCCAGAAGTTCTTTCCTTAAAAAAGAAAACTCATCAAAGGGGATATCTTCCATTTCCTCTTCCATTTCATCCAGACAGCCTTCCATGTCAGCCCAGATAGTTTCATTTCTCTCATTTTCCTGTCTGAGCCTTTCCTTTGCATCCAGATGTTTTTCTTTTTTCTCCTGTTCCTGAGCCTCTTTTTTTCTCTCTTCCTTCCGCTTTTCATCCAGATCCTGCGTCAGCTTTATTTCCTGATCTTTCAGCTTTGCCGCATCACTTTCCGCAAGAGAACTGCTTTCTTCTTTTAATACCGTCTCCTCACATGCCAGAGCTTCATAATGCTGCTTCTCCTGAATCAAAAGCTTCTCCCTGTTCATAAGACTCTCTGAGAGCTCCTTTTCTGTTTTTTCACAATCCTCAAGATTTTTCAGAGCCTCCGTCAGCATCATAGCCTTGTCGTACAAGACAATCTGATTGTACTGATCATATACCTTTTCAATCTGTCTGGCAGCATTTATGCTCTCATTCAAAGAATCCAGATTTGTTTTCAGGCTGTCCATGTTTTCAATTGCTTCTGACATAGGGCGCAGATCATCTTCCGACAGAGTCTGCAGAGAACTGCTGAGGATTTCATTGATTACTGTAGGCTTAAAATCCTTTGATAATTTAGGCGTACGAAGCTGGATCAGAAGCTCCAGAAACTCCCTGTACTCCTCCTGAGTCTCAAACCCAAACAGAAGACGGTTCACACAGGCCGCATATTCTCCCTGGGTTTCCATTACCTTTCCGCCGTCGCCAATACGATTTTTCAGTTCTGCCTTTGAGCAGGTAATACGGTTGTCCACATCCTTATACAGAAAAACATCTTTTCCAACCCGTCGGTTGTCTGTAATACAAAAATACCAGGATTCCAGCTTTTTATTCTTTCTGGCGCGGATTCCTAGTCCAAGGGTCATGTATTCCTCACTTTTCATGCGTTTAAATTCCATATAAAGATAGCCGGTCCGTTCTTCCCGGTCATCACCCTCTTCCAGAAGATAATTTTCCATTTTTCTTGCCCTGGAGCCAAAGGGATCCAGACGTTCCGGTCTCATATTTCCGTCCAAAAGAAGCGGAATAAGGCTCTGCATGGTAACAGATTTTCCTGAACCATTTGCTCCCCTTAGCAGCATACGGCCGTCCAGAAAATCAAATTCTTCTTCATCATAATACCAGAAATCAATCAGCCCCACCTTGCTGATCTGCCACTTACTGTTATTCATTCTGTCCTCCTTCTAATGAGAAATCTGCCGGGTAAACTCCCATGATCTTTCCTGCTGCCTGTCTTATAACAATCTCATCCTGTTTTTCTTCTATAAGCATTAATTCTTTCATATAGTCAGCCATCTCCCGATAGATTTCTCCAAAAGTCATTTCCCGATATGTTTTATTCCAGGCTGCTCCAAATCTCTCTCTGCATTCTTCTGCAAGTCTCTGAAAGGCTTCCCTTGGAATCCTGATCTGCTCATCAAGAGGAACCTGAATTTCTCCTGTCTGAAGCTTTTCCTGCAGAATTCGGTTAAACAGAAGAACAATATCTGACAAGGTATTTTCCTCCGGAAAACATCTGCCAAGATGGCTGTTTTCATTCAGAATCAAAAACGCACTGTTTCTGTGAACCTGAAGCTCGCAGTCAAACAGCTCGGAGAGTTCTCCCTGTATCATATTTCTGTAATTTCTCACATAGGCGAAATCTTCTTCTGAATCTGAATCCTTATACATGCCCATAGACATCAAAAGTCTCCGGTAAACTCTCTGTCTCCGCACAATTCCCCTGTCCTCATTGACGTCGATCCACTCTTCCTTTTCAAAGTCCTCCGGTGAATGGTAGCCCATAATATCCTGAGTGAAATTTTTCATAAAATATCTGGAAGCACCTGTATTTTCATACAGAACCTCTCCTGTATAGTCCCGGGCAAATCCCTCTTCGCTTCCATCGTCTATATTCAGAAGCCCACAGGCAGTACAGTATTTCATCACCTTGATCATATGACGGCGGTACCGATAAACCGTCCAGTCAATCTGCTCCCCTTCATACTGACTCTGTACATACTCTGTAAGCTCAGACAGCACAAACTGTTCTTCTGCTTCCTTCTCCTCCAAAAACATAAGTACAAGGCAAAAAAACACATACTCCACAGGCTCTTTAAAGTCCAAAATCCCCATCCAGTTTTCCGGCACAGCAGGCATTTTTTCTACCTTGATCAAATAGGGATTTACAATCACCTGATACCCCAGCTTTTCTCTCAAAAATTTCTTTTCCTCACCGGAAGCCAGCTTCTCTTTTACCTGATAATAAAGTTCCCGATCTCTCGACTTCAGGATCCATCTCCGGTTCAGCAAAATCTCCAGTACATTCATCTTAGTCCTTCTCTTCCTCAAATATCATGGTATAGGCAGGCATCTGAAAAGTGCCGTCCGTACAATTCAGAGTACAGTATTCCTGCACATCCGCCTGTTCAATGTAATAAATCTGGCCTTCTTCCGTCTTTGCCCTGTGATCCTTCCTTTCCAGTGCTTTTGACAGCCATAAAAGAAAAATATCTCTTACCTGAGGCTCAATTTCCGGAAGAGAGGCAAACTCCAGACGATTATCTTTGATATAGCTTTTCAGCAGTTTTCTTTCCTGCTCCAGTCTTTTTATTTCTGACGCACGCATTTCTTCTTTTTCTTTTGAATGATCACGAATTCCTGTTCTCTTTGCCTTTTCCCGATAGGTACGGATTCTTGGAGTCAGTGTGATCACACCGGGAGCTTCTTCGTATACGCCGCTGTTAATGCTGTCTGTTTCTCTTTGTAAATTCCCTTTTAAATGAAAAGGCTTCTCTATGCCAAATACAACAGCAGCCAGTCTGTGGGCCTGCTGAATATCCCTGCACTCATGAAAAATACGGGCTACTTTTTTGTATTCTTCCCTGCGGTTGGAGCCCTGACTGCTCATCTCACTGATTCGCGCAGCATATCTGGTGATTTTACGGATAATTTCATTTGTGGTATCAAATACCTTCCCAGCCTCAGACTCCGCCCCGTCTTTTCCGGAAAACCATTCCACGATACTCTCCCAGCGACCCTGATTCTTATCAAAAATCATCTGATCATCTATCTCAACATCCATCCGGGGAATAGAAAGCTCATAGGCCGTAGCTTTTTCCAAAATCTGATGCACAGTTTCTCTGTCCATATTCCGAAGCTTCTGTTCAATTGCAGATACGTTTGCCTGAAGCCCTTTTACAAATGACCGCAGATACTCGATCAGCCTGTCCTTAAACAGAAGAAATTCCCTGGTCTTCATCATTTCCTCTGCTTTAACACTGTTCAGTTCACGCATATAGTCCTGATAATTCTGATTCAGACGGATAAAATCATTATTCAGATCATTCCACCATCCATAAAGCTTTTCCTCATTCCGGGAAGCCATTTCTTCCATTTTCTCAAGACTGATCCGCAGTCTCTCCAACAGAGTTGGTTCCAGAGAAGAACCTTCAATGAACAGGTTTTCCACCCGTATTACCATTCGTTCTACTTCTACTGCTGTCTCTGAAAGCTGATAACGAAATTTTTTATTTTTGAACTCCTCAATACTGCTGACCTTTCTGGTATCCTGAATTGTTACCAGGTTTCCCCATGATGCCAAAGCCGCCAGATCCTGCTGACACTGTATCATTGTATATTCTGCAAAAGAAGGATCCTCTTTCAGCTCTTCGAATACCTCCTCCTGATACAGCCAGTATTTCAGTTTTTCGTATTTTAAATAAAAAAGCCGGATGATCGGGCGATATCTTTCTGTGTTTTCTACATTCAGATATTTTGCCTCCATCATCGGCTTTCTCATTTTTTCCTGAATTTTCATTATATTTTCCTCGGGTGTGTCATTTCAATTTTCCCACTTTTGTTACCTTTTTATGATAGCATACAGACAACAGAGATTCAAGAATTTTTCTAAAATCCTTTTTCATATAATCTCAGTTTGGATACTGCTAAAAACCAGCGCTTCCTTGACAATTCCTGTTGCTTTTCAGTATAATTTAGTGTAGTAAACTACAAGAGAATTAAACTAATAAACAAGCGAGGTTTTACATATGAGCGCCACTTCCTCAAAAACACTTCTCACAGAAGGACCAATCTGGAAAAGGATGACTGCTTTTGCCATTCCTATTTTTCTGGGCAATCTTTTTCAGCAGCTTTACAATACTGCTGATTCTCTGATCGTAGGAAATTTTCTGGGCAGCAATGCCCTGGCCGCTGTCAGTTCCTCCGGAAGTCTTATTTTTCTTCTGGTAGGATTTTTTAATGGAATCGCCATTGGAGCCGGAGTAGTAATTGCCCGTTACTTTGGGGCAAGACAGACAAAGGATCTGCAGAAAGCCATCCACACCACCATAGGCTTTGGGCTGATCTCAGGGGTTCTCCTGACGATTCTGGGTATTCTTCTTGCGCCAAAAATCCTGGTTCTGATGAAGACTCCCACAGACGTACTCCCCAATTCCATCCGGTATTTCCGTATCTATTTCCTGGGTTCTGTGGCTTTTGTCCTCTATAATAATTTTGTGGGTATCCTGCAGTCTGTAGGCGACAGCAAACATCCTCTGTATTATCTGATATTTTCCTCACTGGTAAATATCTGCCTGGATCTTTTATTTGTAGGTGTTTTACACATGGGTGTAGGATCTGCCGCAGCTGCCACGATCATTTCCCAGTTTGTCAGTGCCTTCCTCTGCCTGAACCGCCTGACAAGGAAAAGTCCGGAGGAATACCGGGTGTCTCTGCGAAAGATCCAGCTGAACCCGGTTATGCTCCGCCAAATCATTTCCAACGGACTGCCGGCAGGCATTCAGAATTCCATTATTTCTCTGGCAAATGTGGTTGTCCAGTCTAATATCAACAGCTTTGGCAAACTGGCAGTAGCCGGATGCGGCTCCTATTCCAAGGTAGAAGGGTTTGGTTTTCTTCCGATCACCTGCTTTTCTATGTCTCTGACTACCTTTATCAGCCAGAATCTTGGGGCCAAAAAGTATGACAGAGCAAAAAAAGGCGCCCGCTTCGGTATTATCTGCAGTCTTATTATGGCAGAGTGCATAGGAATCATCATTTATTTTGCCTCCCCTGTGCTGATTGCAGCCTTTAACAGTGATCCGGATGTGGTAGCCTTTGGAGTACAGCAGGCTCGTACAGTGACTCTGTTCTATTTCCTGCTGGCATTTTCTCATTGTCTGGCAGGCCTTCTCCGGGGAGCCGGAAAATCCATCATCCCCATGTTTGTCATGATGATCTGCTGGTGCATCATCCGGGTAAGCTATATTACCATTATCGTAAAGCTGATCCCCTCTATTCAGGTGATCTTCTGGGCTTATCCTCTGACCTGGACACTAAGCTCCATTGTATTTCTGATTTTTTATCTGAAATCAGACTGGCTGCATTTTAATTCCCGTGGGTAAAAAGCAGCTGCCGCACGAATATTTCGTACAGCAGCTGCTTTTTCAAACCATTCTCCTGTGACATGCACGTTTCTTAAAGTAACTGCTGCCTGTCCCAAGTACACATAAAAGAACTAGATATATCCCCATTGCAGTGGTGATCATCTGTTCCTCCGGCATCCGAAGCAGCAGCTCCGGAAGGATCAGCGACCAGATATTTGCTCCCATATGAAGCAGAACACTTGCCCACAGGCTTCCTGTGATCTCCAGGAAATACGCAAATACAAATCCCAGGATTCCTGCATAAACAGCCTGGGTAAGATTCATGTGATAAACACCAAAAAATACTCCTGATATCACTGCCGCCGTTGCCACCCTGGTATAATCTCTCAGCCGCAGATAGATCAGCCAGCGAAAAACAATCTCCTCTGCAAGCGGCGCGATCACTCCCATCCAGAAGATGAGCATAAACAAGCTTTTTCCATTTGTGATCTGTGCCATATTTTCCTGATATTCCTGTACATTCAGAACATTTTGCAACAAAGCCACCAGCATATTGGCAAATGTGGCAAGTGACGCTCCCACCAGAAGTAAAAGGATTCCTTCTCCAGGCTTCAGCTTCTTTCCCGGCTGCTCCGGAATCAATCCCCTGACAATTCTTGCGCTTTTATCCTTCTGATAAAACCAGATACAGGGAATCATTGTCAAAAGCGCAGTAATTCCTGTCATCAGAATAGTCTGAGACTGATAAAACTCCAAGCCGTATCCCATGCTGTAGCATATTACTGCCAGAGCTGCATACCCTACGATCTGACTGATAAGAAAATGGATTCCGCAGGGGTAGAGTACCCTCCACACTTTTTTTAAAATACTCTGTTTATGCAGAGGGGTCAGCAGAAAAAATCAACAATTCCCTGTACGGAATCTACAATTTTTAAGGGCTGAGCCTGTTTCAGCTCCTGCTCCGTACCGTATCCATAGGCCACTGCAACACATTCAATCCCGGCCTTTCTGGCTCCGAACACATCATGCTCCTTGTCGCCTACCATGATTACTTCATCCCGGTGATTCTGCATATTCAGACGGGCAAGAACCTCCTCGATCACCTCTGCCTTTCCGGTTCTTTTTCCGCTCATTTCGCTTCCCACAATTTCACTGAAATATCCGGTCAGTCCGAAATGATCCAGGATTTTTTTTACAAAATACTCCGGCTTAGAGGAAGCGACTGCAAGAGTATATCCTTTTTGACACAATGTATCCAGCATTTCTTCCACTCCAGGATAAGGCTGATTTTCAAAAATTCCAACTGTAGAATAGCGCTCTCTGTAATATTCTACTGCTTTTATTCCTGTTTCCTCATCCAGTCCGGCATACTCCATAAACTGCTGCAAAAGAGGCGGCCCTACAAACACCTCAAGCTTTTTCAGATCATCCTCAGGTTTTCCCAGTTTCTCCAGTGCATACTGTACAGATTTTGTGATTCCTTCCCCGGATTCTGTCAGCGTGCCATCCAGATCAAATAAAATTACTTTATACATATGCGCCTCCGATTTTCAGAATTTTTATTTACTGCTATAAATGAGCAAATATCGAATTTTGCATAATAGAATCCGTAATATGCGCACATAAAAGAAAGATTAAGCTCTATATATGCATCTTATAAAGATAAATTCATGATGATTTTGCGCACTTTTTCAAATTTACTCATTTATAGTTTACTGATTATCGGATAGTATATCATGATTTTCCCGGAACGTCCACGTAAATTCCGGCTTCTGTTCCATTATAAGAAAGAAAAGCCACCTCTGTCTGAAATACCTTTTCCGATATCTTCTGTTCCTCTGAAATCTTCAGATAAATCCTGCTTTCCTCCTGACACCATCCAACTTCTTTCCCGTTTACTCTTAAAGACAGAATCTGGATGCTCCCCTTCCGTTTTATATTCAGAACCGGATCTGACGTCGTTTTTATTGTGCCTTTCCAGTAAAGAACTTCCGGTACCGCATGCAGCTGATTCCGGAAACTTTCCGGTTCCTTATCTCTGTCATCTTTTTCTGTTTTCTCTGCCTGATATAAATCTGAGCCTGGACCTGATACAATATCAGCGGCAGCAGTTGGAGAAACTATCGTCACTGGTAACCGCTCTCTGTCAGACGGCATATCCTGCAAATCTTCTGTTCCATCCCGGTTTGTCCCCCCTGTCTCGGACAGATTTTTCTGCTGTTCCGCTCCACTTTGATTCCTTATTTCCTCCAAGTATTCCTCATCTGTTTCTTCCATATTTTCCATGCTGTTTTCCCAGTCAGACACGTTCCCGCTTTCGGGCACAGTTTCCGGCTCTTCATAAATCTCCCCCTGCCAGCTTTCTTCTCCTGACCCAAACATATCCTCATATCCATTTTCCTCAGACTGCTGTTGTTCCCCAAAATCCTGGTCCCCGTCTCCCACTTCCCAGTCAGAGGGAATACCTGTGCTTTCTCCCGGAAGCGTCTCCACATGAAACCCTCCAAGATCCTGAGCAGCGCTTGTCTGTCTAATTGCTGTTACAAGTACAAGAACTGAGATTACTGCCAGAAACTTTCTGTGTACTGAAACCCCTGTCCCATGTTTTTTCCCAGAGCTTTCTATTCTCCTGAAAATATAAGACTTCTTTTTTCTATTTGATTTCACCATTCTTTTCCTCTCCTTTCGCAAAAGATAAGCTATTCAAGTACTGTTTCCATTGTTTTATATTCTTTTCAGAATCACTTTTCATGTCTTTCTTCTCTTTCATCATTTTAAATAATTCCATACTTTCTTTTTCCCTTCCCTGTCTGATCAGAAATAACCCGTACAGAGAATATTCTTTACTGCCTGCCTTTTCCCGGAGCATCTGTCTGTAATACCCTTCTGCCTTTGCCATATTTCCTTCCAGTTCACTATTTCGAGCCAGAAGTGTAAGCACCTGTTTCTGTTGTTCCAAAGCATCATAAATCCTCAGGAATCTCTGCCCGGATTTTTCTATCTGACCTGTAATCACTTTTCTGATTGCCTTTCCCCCTGACCGAAAATCCATGGAATAATACCAGGCAGTGACCGGAGATATAGCAGTTTCCAATTCCGGCATTTCCAGTCTTTGCATTGTTTCTGTTGTCAGAGCCCCCATTATGACTGCAGTACAAAGAAAGCAACACAGTCCGACAGCCGCTCCCTTCCATACTTTCCAGGACAGAGGTTTTATTTTCTGCAACGCATTTTCTGCTTCCTCTGCTGATCTCCAGCGTTTTTCCGGCTGACTGAAGCAGCATTTTCTGATAAAAAATCCAAGTCCCGGAAACTGAAAAAAATATTGAAGTCTGCGCTTCTGACACAGCTCATCTACAGTTTTTCCCAAAGCATAAAAGTCACTGGCAGGAACAATCCTCCCCTGATACTGTTCCGGAGCCGCATACCCCTCTGTTCCCAGACAATAAAAGCTCTGTCTTTCATATCCCAAAACTGCGCTTCCAAAGTCAACCAGATAAAGCCTTCCTGATTCCGTCAGCATCAGATTGTCCGGCTTCAAATCTCCGTAATAAACCGCCGGCTTTCTGGAATGCAGATATTTCAGAATTTGCAGCACCGTACCTGCAATGGACAGAATCTCCTCTCCGGAAAATATTCTTCCCTCGTTCAGATACTGTCTCAGAGATTTTCCCCTGATATACTCCATTACAAGATAACAATGACCATTCTGTTCTGTATAATCAATCATCTTCGGAAGAGAAGGATGCTCCAAAAGCCGAAAAAGCCCTGCCTCACGTTTTTTCTCAGCAGGAAGTTCCTTTACCGCCCGGTATATGCCAAGCTCCAGATCTCTTGCAAGATAAAGATCCCCCTCTCCACCCCTGCCGATCCTTTCCATAATACAATAACGCCCTTTTAAAATAATTCCGGTTAATTCGATATGATCTCCTCCTCTTTCCAGGCGCACAAATTACATGTCTGATCTTTTCATATATCTTAATGAACAACTTTGAAAAAGTGCACAAAAATACTCACGAATTTGTCTTTATAACATACACATATACAGCCTGATCTTTCTTTTATGTCCGTATATTACGGATTCTATTGTGTAGAATTTGATATTTGCTCATTTATAAAAAATAAAATGGGAACTTACCGGATGAACTCCGGAAAAAGAAATCTTGATGTTTGTATTATAGCACAAATTGTTCTTTTCAATTCTTAAATTTTTATAAATAACTTCCGACACACAAGCTGGATCCGCACCATACAATCTTCCTTTTATGAATAAATGCCTGCTGAATCCAGGAGGATACGGCCGGATACAGGCTATCCATGGCAGTCTGCATCCAGAGCCTGGTTTCACATTTATACAGTTTTACAAACACGGAAGCTTCGGAAATTTCCCGGAAACTTTTTTGATGAATTTTTTAAAAAATTTCAAAAAAACATTTGACAAATACAATTCTATCTGGTATAGTATGTTTTGTCAGCGAGGGAAACACCTCACAGAACAGCTTCAAAGCATGCGATAGTGGCGTAGTTGGTAACGCGCGACCTTGCCAAGGTCGAGACCGCGGGTTCGAGCCCCGTCTATCGCTCTTCTAAACCAGAACAGTTTTTGTTCTGGTTTTTATTTTTATAAATTCTAAATCATGTACTATATTTTCTATCCAGATAAACAATACCGGGAGGCAATTAACTGTGTACACTTTCAGCATAGATGAAATAACTGAACATGACCTTCATAAAATTCTGTCTATCTATAACTCAAATCCTTCTTTTTTAAAAAGTCATATAGGTACTACATATATTTCTAAAGACTTTATAGCCCGTGAACTGTATAAAATGAAAAAAATAGGCTTCAAATCTGTTGTTGCAAAAACTCCTGAAAATAACATCATTGCCATAAGTGATTTTAAAACAGCAGAGGAAACTTATCTGTCTCTGTTTATGCTTGATGCAAACTATAAAGAAAAGGGATTTGGAAGCAGAATCTATTGTCAGTTAGAAAATCTTTTCAGATCAGAAGGTTCCACAAAAGTTCGAATTGATGTTGTATATGATTATCAGGATAATTCTCTTGGCTTTTGGAAAAAACAGGGATTTATCCCACACGAAAAAATACTTTTGGAATGGAATGGCTTTAAATCTCATGCAATAAAAATGTTAAAAAACATTTCCTGACTCAGGCAAAAATATGATTTTTTATAACATAAGAACAGGGCGGCTGTACAAGCCGCCCTGTTCTTATATATCCTTAAATATAAAATTTTTAGTGATGGAACAATCTGATTCCTGTAAATGCCATTGCCATACCATATTTATCGCAGGTTGCAATTACATCCTCATCTCTTACAGATCCGCCTGGCTGAGCAATATATTTCACGCCGCTCTTATGAGCTCTTTCAATATTATCGCTGAACGGGAAGAATGCATCAGATCCCAGGGTTACATCAGTCAGCTGATCCAGCCATGCACGTTTTGCCTCTCTTGTAAACACTTCCGGCTTCTCTGCAAAAATTCTCTCCCATGCGCCGTCAGCAAGAACATCCATATATTCCTCGCCAATATAAACGTCAATGGCATTGTCTCTTTCCGCGCGGCTGATTCCCTCTTTAAACGGAAGGTTCAGAACCTGAGGGCTCTGACGGAGGAACCAGTTATCTGCTTTCTGGCCTGCCAGTCTGGTACAGTGTACACGTGACTGCTGTCCTGCGCCTACGCCGATGGCCTGTCCGTCTTTTACAAAGCATACAGAATTGGACTGAGTGTATTTCAGAACGATCAGAGAAATTTTCAGATCACGCTTTGCTTCTTCTGTAAGCTCTTTATTCTCAGTTACGATATTCGCGATCAGTTCATCATTGATCTCAAGCTCCTGTCTTCCCTGTTCAAATGTAACGCCGAATACTTCCTTGTGTTCCAGGGGAGCCGGAACAAAATCAGGATCGATCTCAATAACATTGTAATTGCCTTTTTTCTTGGCTTTCAGGATTTCCAGAGCCTCCTCTGTATATCCCGGAGCGATCACACCATCGGAAACCTCTCTTTTAATAAGAAGCGCTGTATCTTTATCGCAGACGTCAGACAGGGAAATAAAATCTCCAAAGGAGGACATACGGTCAGCGCCTCTTGCTCTTGCATAAGCGCAGGCAATTGGGGAAAACTCTTTCCAGTTCATATCATCCACCCAGTAGATCTTTGCCAGTGTCTCTGTAAGAGGAAGTCCCACGGAAGCGCCTGCCGGAGAAACATGCTTAAAAGAAGTAGCTGCTGCAAGTCCGGTTGCTTTTTTCAGATCTCTTACAAGCTGCCAGCCGTTAAAGGCATCCAGGAAATTAATATATCCGGGTTTTCCGGAAAGAACCTTAATAGGAAGCTCGCTTCCGTCATTCATATAGATTCTGGAAGGTTTCTGGTTTGGATTGCATCCGTATTTTAACTGTAATTCATTCATTACTGCATCCTCCTTATTTGTTCTTATTTACAATAGTTGTTTCATATTTACCTGTTGCAATGTCAATATAGCGCACGAACAGAGAAACCTTATTTTCTTCATTAAGACTGTTCCAGAGAAGATCTGTAAACTCTTTCATATCATTTGGAATCTGAACCAGCTTCGGCTCTCCCTCAAAGCTTGGAAGAGGATTTCCATCGCATTTATATGTGTGAATAAACCGTCCTTCTCCCGGAATTGCTTTTTCGTAGGCAAAGGTATAACGAAGACATGCGTCCGGATTTCCGTTATCGCTTTTCAGAATAGACATTGCATAGCTGTAATTGCCGTTTTCAATATGCATCACACCGGAAATACGAGGTGTATAATTAGGTCCGTCCGGCTCAAATTCGCGGCATCTTAAGGACTGTTCAAAGGTCATCTGTCTGTCCATGCCTTCATAAATAGTATCTGTCTGATCTCCGTTGGTAACAATAGTCTTGTTTCCAAGAACACGTACCGGAGCATAAATGATCAGGCTTGGATCTGTAAGCTTGGACGGATCAAATGCCTGTGTACGGATTCCCTCTCCTTCTGTGACAAACACGCGGTTTCTGCTGTTCTCGCTTCTTCCCATAATAAAGTATGCTGCCACTGCTTTTGTTCCGTCAAGAGAACGGCCGAGGATGATTCCTCTTCCCGGATAAGAATTATTTTTCAGTTCATTTTCCAGTGATATCATTTCCATAGTCTGATCTCCTTTTTTCTAAAAAATCATTATATAAACGCGCTGTCCTGGCTCCATGCTGCGTTTTCTGTTAAAAATAAAACAAACCGCCCAGGTAGTCTGTATTTCAGGCTGCCCAGGCGGTCGGCTTATCACTTACTGCACTCCCCACAGGTAATTCCTGTTTTCCGCCAGTCATGCAGTCGTTATTATTATCATATCATATTTTTTGTTTTTTTCAAGAACAAAAATTCCTGATTATTCATCTACGCTGTAGTTCGGAGCCTCTTTTGTAATGTGGATATCATGAGGATGAGACTCTTTCAGGGAAGCTGCAGAAATTTTAATGAACTTGCCTGTTGTTTTCAGCGCTTCAATGTTCTCTGCGCCACAGTATCCCATACCTGCGCGAAGTCCGCCGATCAGCTGGTAAACAGTATCTTCTACATGACCCTTGTAAGCTACACGTCCTTCTACGCCTTCCGGAACAAGCTTCTTGGCATCCTGCTGGAAGTAGCGGTCCTTGCTTCCGTTTTCCATTGCTGCAATGGAGCCCATTCCGCGGTATACCTTAAATTTACGTCCCTGGTACAGTTCAAATGTTCCCGGGCTCTCATCACATCCGGCAAACATACTTCCCATCATGCACACATTGGCGCCTGCTGCAATAGATTTTGTGATATCTCCGGAATATTTGATTCCGCCGTCTGCAATGATCGGCACTCCATAACGGTTTGCAACCTCATAGCAGTCCATAACAGCTGTAATCTGAGGAACACCGATGCCGGCAACCACACGGGTGGTGCAGATAGAACCAGGTCCGATACCAACCTTGACCGCATCAACACCAGCTTCAATAAGAGCTTTTGTAGCAGCTCCTGTAGCAACGTTTCCGGCAATTACCTGAAGCTCCGGATACGCCTCTTTCATTTCGCGTACAGCCTTTAAGATATTCTCAGAATGACCGTGAGCAGAATCCACTACGATCACGTCCACGCTTGCCTTTACAAGAGCCTCAACTCTTGCAAGAACATTAGATGTGATACCAACTGCCGCTCCGCAGAGAAGACGTCCCTGCTCGTCCTTTGCAGCCAGAGGATATTTGATCTGTTTCTCAATATCCTTAATGGTGATCAGGCCTTTTAAGTTGAAGTTATCATCTACAATGGGTAATTTTTCTTTACGGGATTTTGCGAGGATCTTTTTTGCTTCCTCCAGAGTAATTCCTTCTTTGGCAGTGATCAGACCTTCAGAAGTCATGCACTCGCCGATCTTTCTTGAGAAATCTGTCTCAAATTTCAGATCTCGGTTGGTAATGATACCTACCAGTTTCTTTCCTTCTGTGATCGGAACACCGGAAATACGGTATTTTGCCATAAGATCATTGGCATCTTTCAGAGTATGCTCTGCGGATAAATAAAATGGATCTGTAATAACGCCGTTTTCAGAACGTTTTACCTTATCTACCTCATCTGCCTGCGCCTCGATAGACATATTTTTGTGAATGATACCGATACCGCCCTGTCTTGCCATAGCGATAGCCATGCGGTGCTCGGTAACTGTATCCATTCCCGCGCTCATAAGCGGAATGTTCAGCTTCACCTTTTTAGTCAGCCAGGTTGTTACATCCACCTGGTTCGGAATCACCTTTGAATACGCAGGAACTAACAGTACATCGTCAAATGTAATGCCTTCACCGATAATTGTACCCATTGTATTTTTTCCTCCCTTGTATGTAATTTTTACAGGATGTGCTTATTCACACCTGCATGATATTTTGAGTTTGGTTCATAGTGTAGCAAAAAAAAAATACGGTGTCAATCCAAAAAAACTTTGCTGGGCGCTGAATTTTTTATAGCATTTGCCATGGCATCGTCCGGCTCTACGATCACCTTACAGGCTTCGCCTCCGTCACGAATGATGATGCCGAATCTTTTGTGGTCCGGATTTCCTGAAGAATAGTCCAGAACCTTCATTTTCTGGTTGCCGTTATAATAATCCATTCTGTGAGAATTCAGAGGAGCGATCAGGTCTGCCTCTGTAAGATTCAAAGATTTTACTCTTTTTCTTTTTGATTTTGCCATGATCTTATCAATATCCAGTTCCCCGTTTACAAACAGATATTCATACTCAAGATCTGTTTTTGGGATAATAAAATAACATGCCACGCCCAGACCAATGGCAACGATCAAAAGCAGCGGATTCAGAAAAAGTCCTGCTGCCACAGCCACTACAGTCAGTCCGATCATTCCGAATTTAATCAGGGCATCCTTAAATGTGGATTCCTTTTTCACAAGGAATTCCGAGTACAGTTCACTCATAATTCACTCTCCTTACGAGACACGGCTCGTGCTTGTATAATGATATTTTTATTCTAACATAAAAAGGAACCAGCGTCTATGACGCCGATTCCTTTTTATAAAATATTTATATTACATCATTCCCATTCCAGGATTTCCTGCCGGCATTGCAGGAGTATCTTCCTTAATGGTTGCAACAACAGATTCTGTTGTCAGTAAAGTGGATGCAACACTTGTGGCGTTCTGAAGAGCGCTTCTTGTAACCTTTGCAGGATCCAGGATTCCGGACTCTACCATATTTACATATTCTTCGTTCAGAGCGTCAAATCCAACGCCTGGCTCGGATTCTCTTACTTTATTGATGATTACAGAGCCTTCCAGTCCTGCATTTGCAGAAATGTGGAATAAAGGAGCCTCCAGAGCTTTCAGGATAATGTTTGCACCTGTCTTCTCATCGCCTTCAAGAGTTGCCGCAAGCTCTGCAACCTTCTTGGATGCGTGGATGTATGCGGAACCGCCGCCTGCAATGATACCTTCCTCAACTGCTGCTCTTGTAGCTGCAAGAGCATCCTCAAGACGGAGTTTTGCTTCCTTCATCTCTGTCTCAGTTGCTGCGCCTACACGGATAACTGCTACGCCGCCTGCCAGTTTTGCAAGTCTTTCCTGTAATTTTTCTTTATCAAATTCAGAGGTTGTTTCCTCAATCTGTCCGCGGATCTGAGCAACACGGTCAGCAATTGCCTTTTTGTCGCCGCAGCCGTCAACGATAACTGTATTTTCTTTTGCAACTTTAACGGATTTTGCACGTCCAAGCTGCTCCATAGTAGCTTCTTTCAGATCCAGACCGAGCTCGTCGGAGATTACCTGGCCGCCTGTAAGGATAGCGATATCCTGAAGCATTTCTTTTCTTCTGTCGCCATATCCCGGAGCCTTAACAGCAACTACCTGGAAGGTTCCTCTTAATTTGTTTACAATAAGAGTGGTAAGAGCCTCGCCCTCTACATCCTCTGCGATAATAAGAAGTTTTGCGCCGGCCTGAACGATCTGCTCCAGAAGTGGAAGGATCTCCTGAATATTGCTGATCTTCTTGTCTGTGATCAGGATGTACGGATCTTCAAGGTTTGCTTCCATTTTTTCCATATCTGTGGACATGTAAGCGGAAATATATCCACGGTCAAACTGCATACCTTCTACAAGGTCAAGCTCTGTATGCATGGTCTTGGACTCTTCTACTGTGATAACGCCGTCTTTGGAAACTTTTTCCATAGCGTCTGCAACAAGCTGGCCAACTTCCTCGTCACTTGCAGAAATTGCAGCTACGTTTGCGATCTGTTTCTTTCCGCTGATTGTCTGGCTCATTTCCTGAATTGCTTTTACTGCTGTATCAGTTGCTTTTTTCATTCCTTTACGAAGGATGATCGGGTTTGCTCCTGCTGCAAGGTTCTTCATACCCTCATGAACCATAGCCTGTGCCAGAACAGTAGCTGTTGTAGTACCGTCGCCTGCAACATCGTTTGTTTTGGAAGCAACTTCTTTGATCAGCTGTGCTCCCATGTTCTCAAATCCGTCCTCAAGCTCGATTTCTTTTGCAATAGTCACACCGTCGTTTGTGATAAGCGGAGCGCCGAAAGATTTGTCAAGTACAACGTTTCTTCCTTTCGGTCCAAGTGTTACTCTTACTGTATTTGCAAGCTGGTTTACACCATTTTCAAGTGCGGCTCTTGCTTCTGCACCAAATTTGATTTCTTTTGCCATGATGAAAATTCCTCCTAGTCTTTTATAAGATACAAAACTTTTAAAGAAACACCATTTTCACTGGTTTCGCCCTTCTCTGTATGGGGATTCATCCAGTATTCCTGTCTGTGTTTTATTTAACAACTGCTAAAATATCGCTCTGTTTTACAATGATGTACTCTTCGCCGTCAAGCTTAACTTCTGTTCCTGCATATTTGGAGTAGATAACCTGATCTCCTGCAGCAACTTCCATTTTTACTTCTTTGCCGTCTACCATTCCGCCAGGACCTACTGCAATAACTTCTGCCTGCTGCGGTTTTTCCTGAGCCTGACCCGGAAGCACGATGCCGGATTTTGTTGTCTCTTCTGCTTCTAACTGTTTTAATACAACTCTGTCACCTAAAGGTACTAATTTCATAATCTATTTCCTCCTTTTATTTGTCGCAATCTGTTGCTAGCACTCATTTTATTCGAGTGCTAATCACTGTCCTTATATTATTGAATTGCCTCCCATTTCGCAACTCTTTTCACGGTCATATAAATAGATATATACTTTTATTATCTCTTATTTACTCTTATTTTCTTGTTTTTTCTTATCTTCTTATTTTTTTATAAATCTGCGCCATGTCTGTTCCATATTCTGATTTCCTGACTTTCCCCATTAATGGCCATAATCCTGACTGCAAACTGTTCAAAGTTCAGATGCTTTCAAATTTCCGTAAAATTCCAAATTGCAGTTTCTGATCTCCCTTATCCAATACTTTATATCCCGGGCTGTCCTGTTATCTCGTACAATCTTTTTCCAATAAAACTGCTCTGTCCCCCTGCAACAGGAATCTGACAAATGTCAAACTTTCCCATAAAGCAACTATTCCCCCCGCCTCTTGACAAAGAGCCAAAAAAGGCAGGAGCATTTCCGCTCCTGCCTGATAAATATCGTTTATTCAGACTTCTTTATGATTTTTTGTTTCGCTGGGCTTTGATCTCTTCCAGCTCGTCAAAGATCACTTCATTCAGAACCTTGATATAGGTTCCCTTCATTCCTGAAGAACGGGACTCGATCACGCCTGCACTTTCAAATTTACGCAGTGCGTTGACAATCACTGATCTGGTGATTCCCACTCTGTCGGCAATCTTGCTGGCTACAAGAATGCCCTCTTCTCCGTCCAGCTCATCAAAAATATGGATGATCGCTTCCAGTTCTGAGAAAGATAAGGTATTAAATGCTGATTTTACTACCTGCTGCTTTCTGTCCTCTTCTGCGTTCTCCTCATGGACTGCACGCATCATTTCCAGACCAACTACAGTTGTTCCATATTCACTGACAATAATGTCCTCAATATCGTATGGCTTGTCGTCTCTGTACATAAATACAGTTCCAAGGCGCTCTCCGGCAATATCAATAGGATTGATGATGCCCTGGCACCGGCTGTCCACATGCTCAAAACCAAGTGTCTGAAGATTTACATTCTCTTTTGTTGATAAAACTCCTAAAAATCTTTCATTCAAAAGAGTATCTACATGTCCGCCGACTTTATCCTCGATCAGCTCTGTGATTTCCTGTACACCCGGGCATAAGCTGACGCCCAGCACCTTGCCCTTTTTGCTCAACACCAGTATATTAGAACTTAAAGTCTCCATCAGTACCTGGCAGATATCATTAAATACTACCTTGCTGGAGCTGCTGTTGTGCAAAAGTTTGTTAATCTTTCTTGTTCTGTCTAACAACTGAACGCTCATACTGGCCTCCTTTTCTCATCTATCCGGTATTTTCTACATAAATGTCCTGATGATTTTATATTACACGCTTTTTTCCAAAATTACAAGACATTTTTATGTTTTTTCAATTTTGCCTGCCTATTCTGAAAATATTTTCTTTTTAAATTTATTGTATATTTTTTTAATCATCCTGCTTTGCTTTCTGCTCTACATAGCCGCAGGTCTCCTGGCTGCACACCAGCTTGTTTCCTTTTTCTACCATATAACTGCCGCATACCGGACATTTTTTGTCAGACGGCTTCTGCCAGGACATAAAATCGCATTCCGGATTGTCCTCGCAGCCATAATATTTCCGGCCTTTCTGTGTTTTTTTCAGAACAACATCCTTACCGCATTTCGGACATGCAACGCCTATCTTCTCATAGTAAGGTTTTGTATTTCTGCAGTCCGGAAAGCCCGGACAGGCAAGAAATCTTCCATGAGGACCGTATTTGATCACCATATTCCTTCCGCAGAGATCACAGACCACATCTGTCACTTCATCCTGGATATCTACCTTTTCCAGCTCCTGCTCCGCTGCATCCACATCCTTTTTCAGATCCGGATAAAAATTGCGAACAACGGTTTTCCACTGAACGGTACCGGCTTCCACACAGTCCAGAAGACCTTCCATCATGGCTGTAAAATGAACGTCCACAATACTTGGAAACGCCTGCTTCATAATATTGTTCACTACCTCGCCCAGCTCTGTCATATACAGATTTTTCTGCTCTTTTGACACATAACGGCGGCTGATAATCGTGGTAATGGTAGGCGCATAGGTACTTGGACGGCCGATTCCCTGTTCCTCCAGTGCCTTTACAAGAGAGGCTTCTGTGTAATGAGCCGGCGGCTGGGTAAAATGCTGTTCCGGCTTCAGCTCCAGCAGTTCAAGCTCCATGCCTTTTTCCAGACTCTGGCTGAGGACGTTTCCTTTCTTATTGTCATCATCCTGCACATACACGGACATAAAGCCGTCAAATACTACCTTTGACGCAGATACTGTAAACGTATATTCTCCTGCGCCAATCTTTACAGAAGTGGTTTCATAACGTGCCGGCGCCATTCTGCTTGCAGTGAATCGTTTCCATATAAGCTGATAAAGGCGGAACTGATCTCTTGAAAGAGATTCCTTCAGCATTACCGGAGTTCTTGCAATGTCTGTGGGACGGATCGCCTCATGGGCATCCTGGATCTTCGGATCCTTTTTAACTGCCTTTCCGCCCTCTGCCACATATCTTTCTCCATACTGATCTCCGATGTATGCTCTTGCGGCCTCATCAGCCTCCTGTGAGATTCTTGTAGAATCCGTACGCAGATAGGTGATGATACCCACTGTGCCGTTTCCCTTGATATCAATACCCTCATAAAGCTGCTGAGCCAGACGCATAGTTTTCTGAGTGGAAAAGTTAAGTGTCTTGGCTGCCTCCTGCTGCAGTGTACTGGTGGTAAACGGAAGAGGAGCGTTTTTGATCCTCTCTCCTTTTTTTACTTCTGTCACCTGATATTCTGCGTTTTCCAGCTTTTTCAGGATCTCGTCCATTTCTGCCTTATTGTGAATCGGAAGCTTTTTATCTGTTCCATAGAATTTTGCCTGAAGAGGCTTCTTTTCCCCACGGATCTTAAACGCTCCCTCAAGGCTCCAGTATTCCTCCGGAATAAAGGAATTAATCTCTTCCTCTCTGTCGCAGATGATCCGAAGCGCCACTGACTGCACACGTCCTGCGCTCAGACCTCTTTTTACCTTTGCCCAGAGCAGCGGGCTGATGCTGTAACCTACCATACGATCCAGCATTCTTCTGGCCTGCTGTGCATCCACAAGATTCATGTCCAGCTCTCTTGGCTGTTTGATTGAATTTTTGACTGCTGTTTTGGTGATCTCATTAAAGGTGATCCTGCGCATTTTTTTCGGATCTTCCTTTAACGCCTGCATCAGATGCCAGGAAATAGCCTCTCCCTCACGGTCAGGGTCAGTTGCCAGATAAATTTTGTCAGCCTTTTTTGCCGCCTTGCGCAGCCCTGCCAGAAGCTCTCCCTTTCCGCGGATAGTTATATATTTGGGCTCAAAGTCATTTTCCACATCAATTCCAAACTGACTTTTCGGAAAATCTCTTACATGTCCGTTAGATGCCTGTACGTCATAATTACTCCCCAGAAACTTCTTAATTGTTTTTACCTTTGCAGGTGACTCCACGATCACCAGATATTTTGCCATGCTACCTCTCCTATTTATCAAAATCACTTATGTCTGAATTTTTACATAATAATGTCTGCTGATTTCTCTGACCAGTCCCAGAATACTCAGTTCCACAAGAATACTTCCTGTTTTTTCAGCGGAAAGCCCTGTTTCCTGCATGATACTATCCCTGGATTTTGGTCGTAAATCGAGACAACTATACACCATATTCAAATCACTTGCAAGTCCTAAGTTCTTTTTTTCAGATGATTTTACGGTATTTTTACAATTTATCCCAAGCTCCTCCAAAAGCACTTCCGGCTTGTATGCCAGCCCTGCTCCGTCATAGATCAGCCTGTGGCAGCCTCTGCTCAGCTCTTCATTTACAGGGCCCGGAAGGGCAAAAACTGCCTTTCCCTGTTCCAGCGCCCACTGGGCTGTAATAAGGGAACCGCTCTTTTCTTTTGCCTCCACTACAAGAACCAGGTCTGACAACGCACTTAAAATTCTGTTCCTTGCAGGAAAATGATAATTCCTCGGCTGAGTGCCCGGAGGATATTCACTGAGGATTCCTCCCTTTTCTCTCAAAATTCTTTCATAAAGATTCCGGTTGGCTGCCGGATAACAGACATCCGGTCCGCTTCCCAGAACTGCCCAGGTGGGCATCCCTCCTGCAAGCGCTCCTCTGTGTCCTTCCGAATCGATTCCTGTTGCCATTCCGCTGATGATCTGCACTCCTGCTTCTGCCAGGGTCTTTGCATACTGAAACGCCTGGATTCTTCCGTAGGGACTGCACATTCTTGCTCCCACAACTGCAGCACAGGGTCTTTCCGGATCCGGCAGCCTTCCTTTTATGTAAAGCTTTTCCGGCATGTGGTCATAGGCTTTCAGTTTTTCCGGATATTCCGGCTGGCCTTTTTCGATACATCTGATATTGTCTGAGTGATTTCTTTCCATATAAAATACCCCTTCTCCCGTTTTTTTATGACTTTTTATTTTTCTGTTCACGACCAGTATTTTTTGTCGAAGGCCCGGTAGGACAGCGCTTCTCCTATATGCTCTTTTTTTATCAGCTCCGAGCCTTCCATGTCGGCAATGGTTCGGGAAACCTTCAGTATCCTGTGGTATGCTCTGGCGCTGAAATCCATTCTGTCAAAGGCTGCTTCCAGAAGCGCTTTCCCCTGATCATCCGTCCGGCAATAAGCTTCAATCATGTTTCCTTTCAGTTCCCCGTTAAACTGAATGTTTTCATTCTGATAGCGATTTCTCTGGATTTCATGAACCTTTTCCACTCGTTTCCTGATTCGGTCCGATGCTTCCCCCTGTTTTCCGTTCAGACTGGAAAAGCTTACCGGTTCTGCCTCTGCACAGAGATCCAGACGGTCAAGAAGCGGCTGACTGATCTTATTCAGATACCTGCTTACCTGCCCGGACGTGCACCGGCACCGGTTCATATCCGGATAATACCCGCAGGGACAGGGATTCATTGCTGCGCACAGGATAAAATCAGCAGGAAAGGTATAGGTTCCGTATACTCTTGAAATCCGTATTACCCGGTCTTCCAGAGGCTGCCGCAGGATTTCCAGGGTTCTTCTGGAAAATTCCGGCATCTCATCCAGAAACAGAACGCCCCTGTGGGCCAGCGTGATCTCCCCCGGTCTTGGATTACGCCCGCCGCCCGCAAGGGCAGGAGCCGGACTGGAGTGATGAGGACTTCGGAAAGGCCGCTGCCTTACCAGAGGATCCGTGGGAGAAAGAAGCCCTGCAATACTGTAGATTTTAGTCAGCTCCAGACTTTCCTCAAAGGTCAGAGGCGGCATGATTCCCGGTATCCGTCTTGCCACCATGGTTTTTCCTGCTCCCGGCGGTCCGATCATCAGAAGATTATGGAATCCGCTTACAGAAATTTCCACTGCTCTTCTTAAAGATTCCTGCCCCCGGATCTCACTGAAATCCAGTTCCTGTCCCGGCTGCTCTGTTTCCTGTCTGATACAGGGCTGTCTGTACTTCCCGGGAGCTTTCAGAAAAATGATCAGCTCCTTTAAATTTTTTACCCCTATGATTTTCATATCCGGCACCAGACAGGCCTCTCTCATATTCCCCCAGGGGACAATGCACAGCCGGCACTTTTCTTCTCTTGCCCTTATAACAATAGGAAGAATTCCGGGAATCGCATGAATTTCCCCATTGAGGCTCAATTCTCCCGCAAACATGACTCCCTTTAAAACTTCCGGCTCCAGAATGCCGGAAGCAGCCAGTACGGCTGCC
>NZ_HF999126.1:512-7559 GCF_000433815.1 Blautia sp. CAG:257 | reverse complement strand
GCTACCGGAACATCAAATCCTGCTCCTTCTTTTTTTATATCAGCCGGGGCAAAATTCACTGTGATCCTTTTTGGCGGAAGCGCGATCTCATTGTTTTTAAAGGCTGTCCTCACTCTGTCCTGAGCCTCCTTTACCTGAGCAGAGGGAAAGCCCACCATAATAAAAGACGGCAATCCGTCGCTTACATCGGCCTCCACCTGTACCGGATGTACTTCCATACCGAGGATCACTGCAGATAATACTGCTGCAAACATAACACTCCTTTCTGCGAAAATCAGTCCCCGATCCCGTTTTTCACGAAAAAATAAAGCTGTACTTTTAAAGAATAACTACAAATGGAAATTCCAGCAGAACTGCTGTGTAAGAAATAGAAATTGAAAAGATGATTTGTCTGTTCTTTTATTATAGGGCTGAAGCCCCGGAAACACAAGCCCCAGCCACGGAAATGTGGCGATATTCCAAATCCCCGCCTGATACCAAAAAAGGCACCTATGGTTTTCCATACATGCCTTTTTGTTTCATGATATGATTTATGATCAGTTTCCTGCTGCCCTTTTCAGCATTTCCCATTCCTCAATTTTCTGAATATTTGCAATCTCATATTCATTAAAAATGGAACCCTGCTGAGCATCAAAGGTATCCGGATCCACGGTTCCCTGATACCAGGATTTGCCGTTAAAATAATCTGCAATACTCTGGGTCACAAAGATCCTTCCGTGGCGGGCATAGATCTCATTTTTTGCAAGCTCAAGCTGAGCCGACGAATACACAGATACCTCATCATCTGTCAGATACCTGCTGTTGCTTTCCGGGAAGAAATATTCTCCAGTCTGGCTGATCTGCTGATCCTGAGGCATCGGCGTTGGCGTTGCCGTAGGATCCGGTACAAGCTGAACCTGATTCCGGCTCATAATACAGTCCACACTTGGGAAAACAGCAGATACCGGTTCGCTGGTCACGATCTTTACATAAAGCTGTCCATTGTCAAAAATCAGATTCCCGGATGAACTGTTTCCGGCTGAATCGGAAAAATAAAATTTTGCCGCATTGCCGGCAACCTCAGCGGTTACATCTGCCGTCACTGTCTGGGTGTGATTACGGTCCGTCTGAGAAAAACTGAAGGATACGGTATCCAGACTGATATTATAAATATTCATTGTCACGGTTCCGTCTGTACTGTACCATTCATTCCAGAAATCATCCGGATTAAAGGCAGCCACCACTGTCGGAATCGGTGTAGGCGTTGCCGTGGGTCTCGGTGTGGGAGAAGGCGTTACGGATACCGCAAGGGTAGGGGCAACGGTAGGCCTGTTTTCCAGTGCTTCCAGCGCCTCCTGTTTTTTCTGCTCCTTCTGTGCGCTGGTTCGAAGGCCTACAAGAAGCAGCGCTGCGGCGCTTACCATTATAAAAACCGCAGTCAGTACACAGAGCAGTATTTTCAGTATCTCTCGTTTTCTTCTCATTATGTTTCACCTCTGTTCTGCACATACCCTTCATAACTGATTTCTTATGGCAGTTCTTTATTCTTTGCCGCTCCAGCAATAAGTACAAAGCTTGCACGGCTCAATATCAATAGAAGCCACAAGATCGTCAAGACGATGGTATTTCAGGGTCGTAAAGTTCAGCTCTTTGCGGATATCCTCCAGCATTCCCTTATAATTCTCAGAATCCGGATTTGCATAGTCCGCAAGAGTTTTTTCATCCACATTGTCACCTTCCCGCTTTGCGATCACTCTTCTTGTGATCAGATCCATCTCGGATTTTGAGCGGGAAAAATTCAGATATTTACATCCGTACAAAAGCGGCGGGCAGGCCGGACGGATATGTACCTCTTTGGCTCCGTTGCTGTAAAGGAAATCTGAAGTTTCGCGAAGCTGGGTTCCCCTTACAATGGAATCATCGATCATCAGAAGGCTTTTATCCTTGATCAGTCTGTGAACAGGGATCAGCTTCATTCTGGCGATCAGATTTCTCTGGCTCTGCTGGGTTGGCATAAAGGAACGCGGCCAGGTAGGGGTGTATTTAATAAACGGACGGGCAAACGGCACTCCGGAACGGTTTGCATAACCAATGGCATGGGCAATTCCGGAATCCGGAACACCTGCCACAATATCAGGTTTTACCTCTCCAAAATCACGCTCTGCCAGCATATCACCGCATTTATAGCGCATTTCCTCTACATTTACCCCCTCATAGGTGGAAGTAGGATATCCATAGTATACCCAGAGGAAAGAACAGATACGCATTTTGTCTCCGGGCTTCTGCAGAGTTTCAATTCCTTCCGGAGTCACTGCCACGATCTCGCCCGGTCCCAGAGACTTTTCATCTTCATAGCCCAGGTTGATGTACGCATGGCTTTCAAAGGAAACACACCGAGCACCGTCTTTTTTTCCAATAATAAGAGGAGTTCTTCCAAGACGATCTCTGGCTGCAAAAAGTGCCTTTGGAGTCAGGATCAGCATGGTCATAGATCCGTCTATCATTTCCTGTGCATAGCGGATTCCCTCTACCATAGTTGACTTCTGATTGATCAGAGATGCAACCATTTCTGTAGGATTCACATTTCCGCCGCTCATTTCCAGAAAATGTGTGCTGCCGTTTTTAAAAGAATGCTCCACAAGCTCTTCCATATTATTGATCTTACCTACTGTTGTAATGGCAAAATTCCCAAGATGAGAACGTACCAGCAGAGGCTGAGGCTCATTGTCAGAAATGCATCCAATTCCAAGATTGCCCTGAAGCTCTGATACGTCTCTGTCAAACTTTGTACGGAACGGGGAATTCTCAATATTATGAATGGCTCTGTCAAATCCCTTTGCCGGATCATATACAGCCATTCCTCCCCTTCTTGTTCCCAGATGAGAATGATAGTCAATTCCGAAAAACAGATCCAGCACACAGCTGGACTTTGAAGCTACTCCAAAAATTCCGCCCATAATTCTGTTCTCTCCTTATTATGTTTTTTCGCTACGTGAAGCTGAGTAATCACCAGTCTGTCTCAGACCGGCAATCCCTAGTTTGATCTTCCGTATTTACTGCAAGCATCATTATATAAAAACAGGAAAAATAAGTAAAGCCTTTATTTTGTTTCTTTTATAATACCTTTCCTGTAGGCTTCAAGAAGACGGGTAAGTTCCTGTATCCTTTCCCGCAAAGCTTTCCCGTTGTCTGTATCCCCTACAAGACGCCTTTTTGAAGAATAATGCACAGCCATCTGGCTGGATACAATGTCATTCCCTTTGGAAACCGCCTCCTCCGCAGAGGTAAACGGCTCATGGGCTGCAAGAAACAGGCCGTAAGAGTTATAGATCAGAGTGTAGCCTGCGATTCCGGTGACCTTCTGGTACGCCTTGCACAGACCGCCGTCAATGACGATCACCTTGCCTCCGCATTTCACCGGACTTTCCCCCTCGATCTGATGTACAGGAACATGGCCGTTGATAATGTGGCTTTTTGCCGGATCCAGCCCAAACTCCCGAAGCATGCGGTCCACTACCTCCTCCTTTTCCAGAAGCTGATAGTAAGCGCCCTTTTTCTCTTTTGCAATATCTTTATCTTCTATAAAATACCGTTCAAAGGTAGTCATTTTGTCTTTGCCGAACAGAGGGGAATTTGGTCCCGCCCAGATATACCACAGGATATCCTTTCCCTTTTTCTGTTCCTCTGCATCCACGGAAAAAAACGCCCTGCGCACATAGCTTTCCAGAATATCGTAAAGAGCCCTGCCACTGTAAGTTTCCCCGTAAACCTCTACTTCTTTCATGCTTCCGTCCTCATTAAGAGGAATGCAGCCATGAAAAAGCAGATTTCCGTTATAGATCTTGTACAGGCCTCCCACGTCAAGAAGAAGGCGCATATGATTCTGAAGCTTTTCACAGTTCCGGAAGGCTGCTTCCAGCCGCTCCATAACTTCCAGTTCTCCTGCAGTAAGCTCATAGGGATGTTCCCAGTCAATGGTGGGAAACAGATTGTCCCTGAGCGCATATTCCTTTCCGTCCGGCATGACAATGCTTCCCTTTTCCGGATCAATTCTGTGAAGAAGGCAGCGATCCTCCATATGAAATTCCCTGCGTTCCCTTAAAAGCTGACCCTCCAGCTTAAACTGGATCATGGCAATGGCCTTGTGCATTTTGCGCCCAAGCTCCTGTTCCAGAGAATGGTAGTCAGAAACACCCTTGATCCCGAACACTGTGCATGGGTCATCCTTATAGGTTTCCATGGCATAGGTGGCCAGCGGAAGCATGTTGATCCCATAGCCGTCCTCCAGAATATCCAGGTTTCCATAGCGGATACTGTTTCTTACTACTGTGGCAATGCAGGCTCTCTGTCCCACTGCCGCCCCCATCCACACAACATCATGGTTTCCCCACTGAATATCAAGAGAATGGTATTCCATCAGCCGGTCCATAATAAAATGCGGCCCCGGGCCTCTGTCAAAAATATCTCCCAGAATGTGAAGATGATCCACAACCAGACGCTGGATCAGCTCTGCCAGAGCAACGATAAAGTTTTCTGCTCTGCGGATCTCTATGATGGTATTGACAATGGAATTATAGTAAGCCTCCTTGTCAAGTACCTCCGCCTTCTCTGTGATCAGTTCCTCTATCACATAGGCATAATCCGGAGGAAGAGCCTTTCTCACCTTGGATCTGGTATATTTGGATGCGGTTGTCTTGCACACCTCGATCAGACGGTACAGAGTGATCTTGTACCAGTTTTCCATATCCTCCTCTGTCTTTTTCACCAGGCGGATTTTTTCTCTCGGATAATAGATCAGGGTGGCAAGGTCTCTTTTGTCATGATTGCTTAAGGTATGACCGAATACATCATCTATTTTTTTCCGCACAGCGCCGGAACCGTTCCTGAGAACATGAGAAAATGCCTCGTACTCTCCATGAAGATCCGACATAAAATGTTCTGTTCCTTTTGGAAGATTTAAAATAGACTGAAGATTAATGATCTCTGTAGAAGCTCTCCCAATAGTGGGGTACAGTTCTGCCAGACGCTGTAAATAGCGAAGTTCATCTTTTTTCATAATTGTCTCCTGTTGGAAAATTGTTTTGTAATATTTCCGTAATATATTATAACATGCTGCAGAAACTTCCTGTAATTCCGGATATCTTAAGGTTCTTTCTCGAGATGGCATATACATGCCAAAACACCTCCCAGGACAGCGACCTGTAAACAGTATCCGTCAGGTGATCACAGTAGCCTGACAGGACAATACCGTGTAAACAGCAGCGTCAGGCAGTCACACCACATCAAACAGGGAGAACTGATTGGACTGGGGAATATCTCCGAACAGCCCCAGATCGTCCATAAGATCGATGACTGTCTTACTGACCTTGGTGCGGTCACGGAAATCATCCTTGGACAGGAATTTTCCCTGCTTTGCAGCCTCCACCACCGCCTCCGCAGCCTTGTCTCCCATTCCGTCAATGCTGTTCAGAGGAGGAAGCAGCTTGCCGTCAATGATCTGGAAGCGGTTTGCATGGGAACGGTAAATATCAATAGGAAGAAACTCGAAGCCTCTGGCGTACATCTCCTGGACGATACGCATGTCCCTGATGGAATCCTGTTCTTTTTTTGACGCCTCGTCGCCTTTTTTTCGAAGCTCTGCCAGATAATATTCCAGCCTGTCCCGTCCCATACACATGGTCTCATAGGAAAAAGCAGTTGCGCGGATACTGAAAAACGCAGCATAGTATGCCAGGGGAATAAACACCTTAAACCAGGCGATCCGCCATGCCATCATAACATAGGCTGCCGCATGAGCTTTGGGGAACATGTACTTGATCTTTTTGCAGGACCAGATATACCATTCCGGAACATTATGCTCCCTCATAGTAGCCTCCCACTCGTCCCGGAGCCCCTTTCCTTTTCGCACGCTCTCCATGATCGTAAATGCAAGGCTGCTCTCCACTCCCATACTGATCAGATAGATCATAATATCGTCTCGGGTACAGATCGCTGTGGAAATGGTAGCCTTTCCTTCCTGGATCAAAGTCTGGGCATTTCCCAGCCATACGTCCGTACCATGAGCAAGTCCCGCGATCCGGACCAGATCCGAAAAATACTTTGGCTGGGTATCAATAAGCATCTGCATGGCAAAGTCTGTACCAAACTCCGGCACACCCAGACAGCCAAGCTTGCACCCTCCAATATCCTCCGGAGTGATGCCCAGGGCTTTTGTGCCGGCAAAAAGGGACATAACCTCTTTGCTGTCAAGAGGGATCTCCTGGGCATTCTTTCCGGTCAGATCCTCCAGCATACGGATCATGGTTGGATCATCGTGTCCCAGAATATCAAGCTTCAGAAGGTTTCCGTCAATGGAATGATAGTCAAAATGCGTGGTAATGATGTCGCTGTTCTCGTCATTTGCCGGATGCTGCACCGGTGTGAATTTTTCGATTTCCTCGCCTTTTGGCAGAACAATGATTCCTCCCGGGTGCTGGCCTGTGGTACGGCGGATGCCTGTGCATCCCTGAACGATCCTGTTGATCTCGCAGTACCGCTTGTGCTGACCATGCTCTTCAAAATAATTTTTCACATAGCCGAAAGCTGTTTTTTCCGCAAGAGTACCGATGGTTCCTGCCTTAAAGGTCTGCCCTTTTCCAAAAATAACCTCTGTATATTTATGAGCGTTTGCCTGATATTCACCGGAAAAGTTAAGGTCAATATCCGGCTCCTTGTCTCCCTTAAAGCCCAGGAAGGTTTCAAATGGAATGTCAAAGCCCTCTTTGATCATTTTTGTGCCGCAGTGAGGGCAGTTTTTATCAGGCATGTCACAGCCTGCCATTCCGCCGAATTTTTTTACCTCCGGGGAATCAAAATCGCTGTATTTACAATTTGGACAGATATAGTGCGGCGGCAGAGGATTGACCTCCGTAATACCTGACATGGTAGCTGCCAGAGAAGATCCTACCGATCCTCTGGAGCCTACCAGATAACCGTCGTCATTTGATTTCCACACAAGCTTCTGGGCTATGATATACATAACCGCATATCCGTTGGAAATAATGGAATTCAGTTCTTTTTCCAGACGCT
>NZ_HF999126.1:0-472 GCF_000433815.1 Blautia sp. CAG:257 | reverse complement strand
CACAATTCCCGGAAGCTTCTCTCCGTAGATCTCGTGGGCTTTTTTAAAGCAGATATCCCGGAGATCCTGATCGGAGTTTGGGATCACCGGCGGAAATTTATCCGGATGGATAGGCGATATTTTTTCAATCATGTCAGCAATCTTATTGGTGTTGGTAATCACAACCTCTTCTGCCTTTTCGCTTCCCAGATAGGAAAATTCCTCCAGCATCTCTTCTGTGGTACGAAGATAAAGAGGTGCCTGATTATCCGCATCAGAAAATCCGTTTCCCGCCATGATAATGCGCCGGTAAATCTCGTCCTGAGGATCCATAAAATGAACGTCGCAGGTTGCCACCACTGGCTTTTTAAACTGCTCGCCCAGCTTTACGATTTTTTTGTTCAGCTCAATCAGGTCTGCCTCTGAATTTACGGTATCATTTTTGTCACTGGCGATCATAAAGGCATTGTTTCCCAGGGGCTGGATTTCCAGA
>NZ_HF999125.1:22986-24022 GCF_000433815.1 Blautia sp. CAG:257 | reverse complement strand
GGTTTTTAACAATAGAATCTATGGATAAAAAAGAGGAAAATTCTGAATTTTATAATACAAATGATTTTTCTTGAAAAATTTCCAGATAAGTAGTACACTCGGGATATAAAAATACAGAAACGGATAAAAGCAAAACGAAACAGAAAGGAGAAATCAATAATGTTAAGAAATATTCCTCCAATTTTATCCCCGGATTTGTTAAAAGTCCTCGCAGAAATGGGACATGGAGATACGATCGTAATCGGTGATGCAAATTTTGCAGCCGCTTCTATGGCAAAAAAAGGAATTCTTGTAAGATGTGATGGTCTGAAAGCAACAGATCTTATGGATGCTGTTCTTTCACTGATGCCTTTAGATGAATTTGTAGAAAAGCCTGTTTTAATTATGGATAAAGAGCCTCGTCATGCAGAACTTGAATGTCCTGTATGGGGTGAATTCAAAGATATTGTGGCAAAATATGATGAGAGAGGGGCTGAGGCTTGCGGAATGATTTCCAGAAAAGAATTTTATAAAAAGGCGAGAAAGGCATACGCGGTTGTAGCTACGACTGAGACAGCATTTTATGCCTGTGCGATCCTTCAAAAGGGATGTCTGTAGAAAACAAATAAAAACGGACATAAAACAACATAAAAAATACGTAAAAGCGGTTATTTCGGATGAAATACCGCTTTTTTCTTATGAAAAAAAGAATATATTATGTTGACATACATTATATTTAATATCATAAATGTGTAAAAATGAACACATAGTTCTGAAAAACTGTGATATTTTACTAAAAATGTGGTTTAAAACTGTGAAAAAGTAACAAAAAGAAAAAAACGGACAAAAACAAACAGTAACATATTTACATTTGTGGTAATATATGATAAAATCGAACTATCAAAAACGGAAAAACATAGCAAAATCACCAAAAACAAAAAGGGGGTAACACAATGAAGAAAAAAATAATGGCTCTTGTTCTGGCAGCATCTATGATTGCGGTTCCGTTTGCAACTGCTTATGCCAGTGAAAAGGATGCAGCAGCTGAAAAAACAGA
>NZ_HF999125.1:22784-22928 GCF_000433815.1 Blautia sp. CAG:257 | reverse complement strand
GAGACAACAGAATCTCCGGTAGCAGGAAAGAAAATAGCATATATCATGTATATGACTCCAGCTACAATTTTCCAGATGTGGTCTGATTCTTTCACCGAGACTGCAGAAAAACTGGGAATGCAGGCTGATACATTTTTCTGCAAT
>NZ_HF999125.1:19738-22724 GCF_000433815.1 Blautia sp. CAG:257 | reverse complement strand
ACTATTGAGCAGTGTGCACAGGGTGGATATGATGGGCTGATGGTTTCTCATGGTGGTCAGGAATATGCATATGATTTTCTGACAGGAATTTTAGAACAGTATCCGGATCTGAAAATTGCTACCTTTGACACTCCATTTAAAGATGCAAATGGTGAAGTTGCTAAAATTCCAGGCGTAGTACAGTTTTTCCAGCAGGATGCAGGATTTGCTTCCAGTCTGGTTGAGAGCATTATGGATATGTACCCTGAAAAAGTAGAAGCAGGAGAACCGGTAAATATACTGCAGGTTCAGCAGGGAGCAGGATATAACAGCCCGTTTGACCGGCGCCAGATCGGATACCAGCCATATGAGGACGAAGGCAAAATTAAAACAGTTGAGAGAATTGCCCCCATTGATGATCAAAATGCAACATCTTCTATGAGAGATGTAACAGCTGCAACCTTACCTAAGTATGGTGAAGGTGAAATCGATGGAATCTGGTGCTGCTATGATGCATATGCACAGGGCGTGTATCAGGCACTGGTTGAGGCAAATTCAGATATCCCAATGGTATCAGTAGATATCTGTAATGAGGATATTCAGTTTATGCAGGAAGGCAAAAACTGGAAAGCATGTGCTACTACAAACTGGAGCTCCAATGGAGAATTTGCATGTCGTGTTCTCGCACTGGAAATGGCAGATCAGTATGAAGATATTTATGCTGCATCCTGCTATTATGAAGATCCTGGTGACTGGATGGAAATTCCGTCTGTAATTGTCACTCAGGAAATGGTTACATCAAAAGATGGAATCAATATTGAAAATCTGGCTGAAGTTGCCGGTGAAGAATATTCCGATACCTCCTGGATGCCGACTTGTGATTGGATGGTTGATCTCCTTGGTCACTGATCCATCTTAAAGGAATTGTTCTCATAAATATGTGAATAAAAGAACATCAGGATTAGGTGAGGCGCCGGGGCAGTGTTCCGGCGCCTGTATTTTAAGAGATCTGATACAGGGGTGCAAAAACTAAATGGAAAAGAGGAAATTTATGGATAAGATTACACTTGGAACAAGAAATGTCTCTATTGAATTTCCCGGTGTAAAAGCTCTTTCCAATGTAGATTTTGAAATCGAAACGGGAATGATTCATGCTCTGATGGGGGCAAATGGAGCAGGTAAATCTACATTGATGAAAGTTCTTGCCGGTTCAAATCCAGACTATACAGGAGAGGTTCTCTACAATGGAAATCCTGTAGAATTGCGAAATCCGGCGGCAGCTAAAAAACTTGGAATCCAGATTGTATATCAGGAAGTTGATATGGCTCTGATTCCAACACTTACTGTTGCCGAAAATGTTATGTTTAATGACCTTGTAATGAATATGGGACATAAGCAGTTTGTAAACTACGGAAAGATCCGGAAAGATGCAAAAGAAGCTCTTGCACGTTTAAATGTAAATATTGATGTACGACGTATGTGTGGAACGTTGACACTGGCACAAAAACAGATGGTATTAATTGCGCGTGCTGTGCAGAGTGCCTGTAATTTTTTGATTCTTGATGAACCTACAGCTCCTTTATCTGATACAGAAACAGAAGAGCTGTTCAGAGTAGTCAGACACCTTCGTAAAACAGAAAATCTTGCAGTTATTTTTATTACACATCGTATTCATGAGGTATTGCAGATCTGTGATTCTTATACAGTTATGAGAAATGGTGAAATTGTGGATACGACACCGATTACGCCCAAGACAACTTCAAAAGAGATTGTGGATAAAATGCTGGGACGCTCATTTGAAGAAAACTTCCCGAAACAGGTTTGTGAGATAGGAGAAAAAGCTTTTGAAATCGATCATCTTACAGAACGAGAGGGGCGCGTTCAGGATATTTCCATGTATGTACGGAAAGGTGAAATTGTCGGTCTGGCAGGACTGGTGGGTGGTGGTAAAACCGAATTGTGTAAAACAATTTTCGGAGTTTATAAAAAGTCTGCAGGTACTATAAAGCTTAATGGAAAAGAGCTGAATATAAAAACACCGTCAGATGCTGTAAAAAACAGAATTGCACTTGTTCCCGAGGAACGACGTAAAGAGGGAGTACTGGTTGCAGAGACAGTGACTTTTAATACAACAGCAGCCAGTCTGGATGATTTTTGTACATTTTCTTTTGTGAACGATCGCAAAGCAGCCAGAAAAGCGGAAGAATATGTAAAAAGTCTCAGTATAAAAACACCGTCGATCAAGCAGAAGGTTGCTTATTTATCCGGTGGAAACCAACAGAAAGTTGCAGTTGCAAAATGGCTTGCTGCAGACTGTGATGTCTATATTTTTGATGAGCCCACTAAGGGTGTGGATGTAGGCGCAAAACAGGAAATTTTTACATTGATCAATAATATTGCAAAAGAGGGCAACTGTGTTATTTATGCAACCTGTGAAAACTCAGAACTGTTATCTATTACGGATCGTATGTATGTAATGTTTGATGGCCGCATTACAGCAGAACTGCAAACTGCAAAGACTTCTGAGGACGAAATCATGCATTATGCCACAGGAGCAACCAGTGCATACACAGGCTGAAGCCTTTAGTAACATATCCATTATGGGAGGAAAATAATATGGTTCAAAATGCTAAAATGAAAAATATTGGAAAAATGCTGTTGAGCTGGGCAGCGGTAATCGTTTTAGTTGTTGCAGTTGTAATTTTTACGATTGTGAAAGGTACAGCGTTTTTCTCTGTAGCAAACCTTCTGAACATTCTTCGTGCGATGTCTGTTGTTACGATTTTTGCTCTTGCTGCAACAGTATCTATGGCTCCGGACGGATTTGATATGTCAGCCGGAACGTTGGGAACATTTAGTGCTTATGTGTTTGCCGCGTCATTTCTGTGGTTTGGTCTTCCACTCTGGCTTGCGGTTGTAGTAACAATCCTGTTTACTATGTTTTCGTATTTACTGACAATGTTTTTGATTCTTGTATGTAAGATTCCGGATATGCTGGCAACATGTG
>NZ_HF999125.1:16027-19696 GCF_000433815.1 Blautia sp. CAG:257 | reverse complement strand
AGTTTGTACATGCAGGTCTGGGACTGGCATTTACAGGCGGAAGCGCTGTTTCTGCAGGACTTGGTGTTCCGAAATGGGTAGCAAACCTTCGTGGTGGTGATACAAGCCCGCTTCGTGGAGGATGGACTGAAGGATCTCAGAATATCGGAAAATCTCCGTATATCATTATTATCATGATCGTGTGTGTGGTAATCTGCTGGGTTCTTCTGGAACGGACAAAACATGGTCGTTATCTCTATGCAATGGGTGGAAATAAAACTGCGGCAAAACTTTCTGGTATTAATGTAAAAAAATATCGTTTTATGGCAGGTATGTTTGCCGCTCTGTTTATTGCAGTTGCCGGTATTGTTGTATGTTCACGTAACTCTGCTGCACAGATTAACGGATGTGACAGTTATTTGATGAGTTCTCTGGCGGCAGTATTTATCGGACGTTCTGTAGGTGGAGCGGAAAGGCCAAATGCTCTCGGTACAGTTGTTGGAGCGCTTTTGATTACTGTTCTTGAGAATGGTCTGACAATGTGTGGAGTTGTTTATTATGTTCTTCCGGCTGTTAAAGGCGCAGTTCTCTGTCTTGCGCTGGTTGCAGCATACATTACAGTAAAAGAAGACTGATAAAAAATAAAATGGAGGGTTTGAGATGTCTAAATTTGATACATATTTTTTAATGACTACAGAAGATGCTATTGAGTACGCAAAACTGAAGGTTCCGCAGATGGAATGGGATGCGGAAAGTATGGAATGTAAAGAAATTGGAGATGGAAATCTGAACTATGTTTTTAAAGTCACAGATGGCAGGAATCATAGCGTTATTATCAAGCAGGCAGGCGGTGTGGCGCGTATTTCCGAGGATATGAAACTGGATACAGACCGCAATCGTATTGAGTCTGAGATATTGGTTCTTCAGGGAAAACTTGCTCCCGGATATGTGCCGGAAATATATTTTTATGATACTGTTATGAGTGCCTGTGGCATGCAGGATCTGAGTGACCATGAAATTATGCGTACAGCAATGCTGGAGCATAAAATTTTTCCGAAATTTGCAGATCAGATTTCTACTTTTATGGCCCAGGTTCTGATGGGAACTACAGATGTGGTGATGGATCATCAGGAAAAGAAAGATTTACAGAGAAAGTTTATTAATCCCGAGTTATGTGATATTTCGGAGGCGCTTGTTTATACAGAACCATATAATGATGAAATGCACAGAAATAATGTGTTTGCTCCAATAGCAGACTTCGTGAAAGAAAAACTTTATGAAGATGAAGAACTGCACTGTGAAGTAGCAAAACTGAAAATGGATTTTATGACAAGGGCGCAGTCTCTGATTCATGGAGATTTACATACAGGTTCTATCTTTATTAATGAAGACAGTACTATGGTATTTGACCCTGAATTCTGCTTCTATGGACCTATGGGATATGATATTGGAAATGTTATTGCCAATATGATTTTTGCATGGGCAAATGGAGATGTATATGGCAATTCAGAGTTCTGTGCATGGGTAGAAGAAGTTATTGTAGATGTTGTAGATCTGACTATGAAGAAACTTCGTGCTTATTACGAGGAACATGTAACAGATACCATGTGTAAAAATGAGATGTATAAAAACTATTATCTGGACACTATTCTGGCTGATACTTCTGCAGTTACCGGACTGGAACTGATTCGGCGTATTGTTGGTATGGCAAATGTAAAAGATATCACCAGTATTGAGAACAAAGAAAAACGTGCCCGGGCAGAGAAAATCTGTATTACTGCAGCGATTGATTTTATTAAAAATCGAGAGGCTAAAAAATGCGGAAAGTGTTTCCTTAATACCTTAAAGGATGCTATTGCTGCAATAGATGAATAACAGATATGATATTGCAATTATGAAAGGAGAATACAGTTATGGAAAATGCTTTAAATCTGGATACGGTCCGACTGTCAGAGGATAAAAAAGAAATAGTTATTCTTGATCAGACTCTTCTTCCTAACCAGTGTAAATATTTAAGTATTAAGAAAGCAGGAGATATTTGGGAAGCAATTTATTCTCTTAGGGTACGTGGCGCTCCGGCTATTGGTGTGACAGGAGGTTATGCTTATTATATATTGGCAGATCAGATTGAAACAGAAGATAAGCAGGAGTTTGTAAGAAAATGTACGGAGATGATGGAGTATATTAACTCTTCGCGCCCTACAGCCGTGAATTTGTCCTGGGCTTTAAATCGTATGCATGATGTTATGTTGAATGAAATTCATAACATGAGCATACCGGAATTAAAAGTGCGTTTGATGGAAGAAGCTGATGCAATTCGCCAGGAGGACATTCAGATCAGCCGCAATATTGGGGAATATGGATTTAAACTGTTAGATGAGCTTGGAAAAGGTGTGGGAATTATGACACACTGCAATGCCGGAACGCTGGCAACTGCAAAGTATGGTACAGCACTTGCTCCTATGTATATTGCACTGGAACATGGATGGGATCCTAAGAACGATATGCATGTATACTGTGATGAAACAAGACCTCTTCTGCAGGGCGCTCGTTTAAGCGCATATGAAATGCACGCAGCAGGAATTGATACTTATGTGCAGTGTGATAACATGGCGTCGTATACAATGAAAGAGGGAAAAGTAGGTATTATATTTGTGGGATGTGACCGCGTGGCGGCAAATGGTGATTTTGCAAATAAGATTGGAACCAGTGGTGTGGCAATTATTGCAAAACATTATGGAATTCCGTTTTATGTATGTGCTCCTTCTTCTACGATTGATATGACCCTGGAATCCGGAGATGAGATTCATATTGAGCAGAGAAAAGGCGAAGAGGTTACAGAGATGTGGTATGAAGAGCGTATGGCACCGGAAGGAGTAGGAGTAGTGAATCCTGCTTTTGATGTGACAGATCATAGTTTAGTTACAGGAATCATTACAGAAAAGGGAATTGCGTACGCACCGTTTAAAGAATCATTTGAAGCTATGGGGATTAAACCGGTTGAAAAATATGTAGATAAAAAATAAACAATAAAAGGGCGACAACAATCGCCCTTTTATTGTTAATAATATTGTACAGAATTTTTGGTAAGCCATTCTTTCCATTCCGGAGAAAACTCACAGTCTGTAATAATGGCGTCCATTTTTTCCAGAGGAATAACTGCAGAAAAAGAAGTCTTATCCAGTTTTGTATGATCTACCACGAGAAATTTCTGGTGAGCGTGCTGAAGTGCAATTTTATAAAGCATGGCGGAATCTTCGTTGATATCTGTAACGCCGAATTCTCTGCATACACTTCTGCAGGAAACAAATGCTTTGTCAAAAAAGTACTGTTGAAGAGAACGAACAGTACCGTTTCCGGTGAAACCTTTGGTTCTTGAAGAGAATTCGCCTCCGGTAAGAAATAGATGTACGGTGGAAGAACGTGAAAGAATATTGGCAATTTCCAGGGAGGTTGTAACAACGGTTAATTTCCGATTGACAATTTTTCGTGCGATGTACCAGGAAGTAGTAGATGAATCAAGAAAAATAATATCGCTAGGCTGAATCAGGGTATCACATTTTTGGGCAATGATTTCTTTTTCAGGGATACGCAATGTCTGTCTGGTTGTAACATCAAGATCATTCTGGACTCCTTCCAGTATGTATGCTCCTCCATGAGTACGTATAAGCTCCTGATTTTTTTCCATTG
>NZ_HF999125.1:12795-15942 GCF_000433815.1 Blautia sp. CAG:257 | reverse complement strand
GACAGATCGGAAATAGTGACACTTTTTTGCTCCTGAAGCAGTTTTTTGATGGCTTGTTTACGGGTGATTGCTAACACAGCAAAAAGACTCCTTTCATATATTTAAGCATCTTTGTTTTAATTTAAGATATCATGGTTTAAGTGAAAAATCAAATATAAGAACCGGATATTGAAGAAGTTCGAATATTAGAGATATTTTAATGAGTTTAGAGCTGACAAGCGAAATTTTTTCTATAAACTATATAAAGAGAATAACTTATACAAAATACATAATTGATACGGAACCAAAACAACAAAAACGGACAAATTAATTGACAAAACAAACAAAAGTGATTAAAATATAGTTAAAATAAATATATTAAATTAAAAATAATTAATAAAATTATTCAATAAGTACAAAAAGATTACAAGGAGGTAGAACATGAAAAAAATTATTAATGCGCCGGAGACTTATGTAGATGATATGCTTAAAGGGATTTATGCGGCTCATCCGGATCAGGTAAAATGTGCGGAAGATGATCTTAGAAGTTACTGCATTGCTCACAAAAAAGATGGAAAAGTCGCTATTATTACTGGTGGAGGCTCAGGACACCTTCCGCTGTTTCTTGGTTATGTAGGAGAGGGACTTATTGATGGTTGTGGCGTAGGCGGTGTATTTCAGTCTCCGTCACCAGAACAGATTTATAAGATTGCAAAAGAGGTTCATGCAGGAGCAGGAGTTCTTTTCCTTTATGGTAATTATACCGGAGATATTATGACCTTTGATATGGCATCAGATCTTTGCGATATGGATGATATTGAATGCAAAAGTATTGTTGGAGCTGATGATGTAAATTCACATGCGGACCCAGATACGCGCAGAGGTGTGGCTGGAATTTATTTTATGTTTAAGGCAGCTGGGGCAAAAGCGGATGAAGGTGGAACACTTGAAGAAGTAATGGCTGCAGCGCAACTGGCAAAAGACAATACACGTACAGTTGGATTTGCGCTTACTCCGTGTATTATTCCGGAAGTAGGGCATGCGAATTTTGAATTGAAGGAAAATGAAATGGCAATGGGAATGGGAATTCATGGGGAACCTGGTGTATGGAATGGTCCGTTAAAAACATCCCGTGAGATTGCCGAGGAATCTTTAAACACGCTTCTTGGTGATATGCCTTTGACAGAAGGAGATGAAGTTTCTGTTCTTATTAATGGACTTGGTGCGACTTCAGTTGAGGAATTATATATACTTAGCAATGATGTAAATGAAATTCTTACATCTAAAGGAATTCATATTTACAAAACTGTTGTAGGTGAATATGCAACATCTATGGAAATGGCAGGTGCATCTATTTCCATATGTAAAATGAATGATGAAATGAAACATTATATGGATTATCCGGTAAACACACCGTTTATCTGCCAGAAATAATTAGAGTCTTGAGGAGGTTTCATATGGACAGAATTGCATTTAATCAGCTGCCGGATCTGTTTACTTCTGTGGGCGAGCTTTTTACAGAGAAAAAAGAGGAATTATGTGATATGGATGCTCGCCTGGGGGATGGAGACCTGGGGCTTACCATGAGTAAGGGATATGGTTCTCTTCCGGAGTTAATACGCAATGAAATGGATGGAGCTGGCGGAGATATAGGGAAACTTCTTATGAAATCGGGAATGAAGATGGCAAATCTTGTTCCCTCTACCATGGGATTTCTTATGTCCAGTGGTGTTATGGAAGGTGGAAAAAATTTAAAGGGAAAGACAGAAATAGATGGGATGGGACTGGCAGCATATCTTGTTGGATTTGCAGCCGGAATACAAAAAAGGGGCAAGTGTCAGACAGGTCAGCGCACAATTTATGATTCTGTATTTCCAGCAGCTCAGGCAGCAAAAGAGTTGACAGAAAAGAATCCGGAGGCTTCTCTGAGTGAAGTTGTGGCAGTTGCACTTAATGCAGCAAAAGAAGGAACAGAATCAACCAAGAGTATGGTTCCTGTATTTGGAAAGGCAGCAGTTCATGCAGCGCAATGCGCTGGCATTGCTGATCAAGGTGCAGTTGCAGGTTATTATAAGATTTTGGGATTTTATAATTATATATGTGGGATGTAAACAAAAAGGCTGGGGCGATTATTCGTCCCAGCCTTCGTAAAACCGAATATTTACAGAAATATTCCGTACAATATCTCCCTCCTGAAGCTCCATATCCTCTTTATCAGAAACAGATGGAAGATTACAGTCATCCTCAGAAAGCTCCAGAGAGATCCAGTTATAAGCTGCTTCATTTGCATTGTCAATGGCATCGTCCAGGGTGTCACCGTCAGCATAGCAGCATTCCAGATCCGGGAAAAATCCATGATAGGTTCCGTTTTCCGTTTTGCGGAATACCGCAGGATAAATAAACTTCATAAATGCCTCCTACTGTTTGCTACATACTGTTATGAAAGATATTGTAACATATTCTTGCAGCGATGGAAAAGAAAAATTTGTTTCCGCATGGAAAAACCGGGATATATTTTATATAATCAGAAACGGGAGGTAAAAGCTGTGATAAAGTTGATTGCCAGTGATTTAGACGGAACACTGCTTACAGACAGCAAAGAGCTGTCACAGACAACTGTGCAGATTCTTGATATGGCTGTAAAAAAGGGAATATATGTGATACCGGCTACAGGGAGATCCTTCAGGGCAATACCTGAACGGATCCGGAATTATCCGGGTATCCGGTATGTGATCACATCCAATGGAGGCGCCATTTATTCTGTCCTGGAGAATAAGAGGATTTATCAGTGTCTGCTGAACGGACAGACGGTTGAGGAAGCATTGGATATTCAGGTACCGGAAAATACCGCCATAGAGCTTTTTGTGGATGGAATCCCTTATTCGGAAGAATCTTATGTGAGGTTTCCGGAAAAATACGGGGCCACGGAATATGGGGCAAAGTATGTAAGGGAAACAAGAATACCGGTAAAAGATATAAAAGCGTTTGCCATGGAACACAGAACGGAACTGGACAGTATGGCATTTATCTGTGGGGACAGAGACGGCAAATGCACACTGAAAAAACAGTTAAGAGACTCGCTTTCTGATGCATATATAACCTCGTCTGTTCCTCATATGGTGGAGATTGGACATAAAAACGCAGGAAAGGGAAATACGCTTTTATATC
>NZ_HF999125.1:182-12645 GCF_000433815.1 Blautia sp. CAG:257 | reverse complement strand
ACAGAAGCATGCAAAAAATCTGCAGCTTTTGTTACAGCATCCAATGAAGAGGACGGAGTAGCAAAAGCTGTCAGACAGTTTCTGCAGAAAGCATGAAGCGGAAATTTCCGCATTTTGTAGTATAAACCAGATAAAAACTTAAAAAAATCGCACGATGTCCTCTGTGTCTTTACGTTTGGGACGGTTGGGCTCTTCAGCCGGTATACCTACGGCAATTACAGAAACAATGGTTTCTTCTTTCGGAACAGAAAGGACTTCTCTTATTTTCTGTGCATCTCGTATTCCGATGATCAGTGTGCCATAGCCCAGTTCTTCTGCTTTGAGGACAAGGTTTGCGTTCTGAAGTCCAAGATCATAACAGCCCCAGCCGTTTCCAAGTTCGTTGTCAGCCGTTCCATCCTGTTTGAAGCCGGAGCGGTTGTGCACAAAAGTTGTGACAATAAGGGCTGCATTTTCGGATTTCAGGGCATTGCCGGAAGGAAGGCAGTCTGTACGGAACTGTTGGGTCATTTCTTCGGACAAAAGACAGTAGTAACGGCCTGTCTGAGAGTTTTTCCAGGATGGAGCTTCCTGGGCGGCCCGGATCATCTCCAGAATATCTTCTTTGGGAATGGTATGCCCTGCACTGTATTTACGGACACTTCTTCTTTTTTTAATTAATTTTTGAAATTCCATATAGGTTCCTCCTTTGGGTGTATAAATAAAGTATTTTATTGATACCAGATGTTATTATTATGACATTCTTTTGAGGTTTTGGCAAAGAGAATATGCCTTATAATTATAAAGTGTTACAGATACAGCTCATGCAGTATTAGTTGCTTTGCAGGATTGGGGCTAAAACTGAGGTGTATAAGACTGTTGAAAACGGAGTAAACAGTAACTGTATAAGAGAAAATTCTGTCTACAGTCTGTGCCTCATATTGAAAAAGATAAAGAAGAACCGTATATTGAATTAAAAAAGGGGGAAAAGAGTAGTGAAGAAAATAAAAAAGTTATTTTATATGCTTGCATTGCTGTTGCTGATAGGCGGAGCTTCTCTGGGACTGTCAGAAAAGACGGTAGAGGCGTCTTCTGGTGTTATCGCACTGCGTAATAACAGGGTATACAGAACCTATGATTTGGACGGGAACCGGAGAAAAGACAGCATTATGCTGAAAACCACAGGAAAAAGATATAATCTCAGTGCATCTTTTTATGTAAATGGAAAAAAAGTATATTCTTTACCAAAGAAGGACTGTTACTCTGCGAGATACCGAATGATAACTTTAAAAAATGGGAAACATTTTATTTACGCGTGGACAGAGGGGGCAAATCCGCTGGTATCTTCACACAGGCTGTTACAATATTCTAAAGGAAAAATGAAAACAGTCTGTATTCTGGGTAATTTCATACGGGATTATCAGAGTGGATGTTATTTAGAATGGTATGAGAATCCTGCTATTACGGTGTCAGGCAATTCTATTAAAGTAAAATTATATTCTATGAACTGGACTACAGGGGGAATTACTTTTGTTATTAATATGTCATACAAAAATGGAACCCTTGTAAGAAGCGGTTACAGCGGCAATCTGACCCGTTCGGAAAGCTGCAGGGTTTCCAAAGATTTTTATACATATAAATCGCCGGGAAGTAGATCAAAAGCATTTAAAGTAAGAAAAGGAGAAAACGTAGTTATAAAAAAATACTATGTAAAACAGGAGAAGCTGTATTTCCAGGTAAGAAGAGCAAATGGACAGACAGGATGGATCAAGGCATTTACCAGGAAACAGTCCGGGCCGGGGCGGAGTCCCATTTTTTCCAACAGATTTTACGCAGGCTGATTTCTGTAAGTTCCGGGTTATAAGTGTCCAATGCAGTATAAAGAAAAATAATCCACCCACAAATACTGCCACACCTTGAAAACAGGTAAAAAGCTGCTAAAATAAAATTGTTCGGTGCGAATGAAAAAGAAAAAGATTCCCACGTTGTCTGAGAACTGTAAAGAGTATCTGGCAGCGTGGGAATTTGTTTTTATTTTTTATGCCCGTATATTGCGGTGGTTATTGTGCAAAATTAGAAATTTGCTTATTTATAGTCCGCAGATTACAGAGATTTTCATGGAGATAAAAGATGAAGAAAATGAAAAAGCTATGTGCAGTGGGGCTGGCAGCCCTGTGTCTGGCAGGAAGTATGAACAGCTTCACAATGGCAGAAGCATCAGAAAATGTGAAGGAGCAGGATCAGATGCTGTATTCGTCAAGAATGTGGGAAAGTAATGGTCATATTTATACTGTATATAAGGTAGATGCAGAGGGATATACCTCTCTGTCAGGAAATTATAGGGATGCCATTGCCGTATATAAGGGAAAGGTCTACTGGAGAAAAAATAACGGGGAAGAGAATGAACCTGCTGCGATCATACGGATGGAGCCGGACGGTTCCGGACAGGAGGTTCTTGCAGAAAATGCGCATCCTTCCTCGCTTCTGTGCATTGATGAGGGATTTATTTACTATACTGCTGCAGATGAAAAGGGAGAGCAAAAAAGCCGCAGGATCAATCTGGACACAGGGGAAAACCAGGAGGCTCCGCCCTACAGATTCAGAGCGGGAAATGAAAACTTCTGGTTTTCCACATCTCTGGAAGACGGGATATGGTATTGCTCGGAGCCCGGATATAAAAATATCAGGTCAATGTCAGGGGTAAACGGGCTTCGGCTGGGGGCTTTGGATCATAAGCTTTATTATATGGTACAGGGGGAGGATTCTTTATATACAACCTGTTCCTTTGATGTTGAGACCGGTGAGACAGAGATACTGCTGAGAAATCAGCAGGCAAAAAGCATTGTCAGCGGAACCGGACTTTATTACAAACAGGAAAGCAATGGGTATACAACGCTGTATCGAAAAGATTTACGTACAGGTGAGGAAACCAGCTATGACCTGGGAGAATTTCACCTGTATATGGGCGGCGGCTTCTATGAGCTGGGGGATAAAATCTGTCTTATGCGGTTTCGGCCGGAACTAATGCCGGACAATACGGAGCTGTGGGAGCTGGATACACAGACCGGAGAAAAAAGACTGATCGGACAATGGCATAATTCAAATGCAGTTAATGCGGCAAAGGAGCCGTAATCCTGAAAAATAAATCTTGACAAAAAGAGAACAGAATATTATAATGAACAATGTTCATATTGGAAACAGTTTTAAATGTATGATCAGGGAAACAGGAGACGTATATAATGAATACAGTTGTTACTTCCAGGACAGCAATTCTTGAAGCCAGCAGACAGCTGATCCGGGAAAAGGGATGGTCTGCATTGAATATCAGAAGCGTTGCCGGAGCATGTGGCGTTTCAGTAGGTTCTATTTATAATTATTTTAATTCAAAAGCAGATTTGATGGCAGCTGCGGTAGAAAGTATCTGGTGTGACATTTTTCATTTTTCAGATGGGAATGCCTTTGACAGCTTTACCGAATGTATTCAGTGGGTATTTGACAGTCTGGAAAAAGGAGAACAGAAATATCCTGGATTTTTTGCTCTGCACTCCGTAGGCTTTGAGGCAGGAGAAAAGACAGGAGGGCAGCAGTTAATGGCGCAGTCCTGGGAACATATGCGCAGGGGCTTTTGTATGGTGATGTCTCAGGACAAAAAGATCCGTAAGGATGCCTTTGATGAAAGCTTTACCAGGGAAATGCTGGCAGAGCTTGTATTTTCTCTGATTCTTGCCAACATGCTGCAGAAAAAATATGACAGCAGTTCTATTCTGGAAATGGTCAGAAGACTGATTTACTGATAACTGTGTGCAGAACAGATTGCAGAAGCAGACTTTTCTGCACCTTATTTGGGAACAAAAATGAACAATGTTCAGAAAGGAGGCAGATAAATGCTCAAAGTAAAAAAGAACAGCTTACTTATGATCGCGTGTCTGGTATGGGGAATTGCAGGGATCAACATTCTGCGTATAGGACTGCTGGCATATCCTGCATACGTTACAGTGGGAAACATCATTCTTTCTGTTGCGGTGTTTTCTGTTTTTCAGTATTTTATTTTTGGAAAGCTGGTAAAAAGGCATACACAGAGAATACGGACATACGAGGAAGAAAAGCAGTTTTTCCTGAAATTCTTTGATGTGAAATCTTTTGTGATCATGGCGGTTATGATGACAGGAGGAATCTATATCAGAGAGTCCGGCCTTGGACCGGAGATATTCATTGCAGTATTTTATTCCGGACTTGGCGCATCACTTTTACTGGCAGGGATTCTTTTTGGCAGAAATTATTTCAGAGAGATCAGCTTACAGAAAAAAACAGCGCAGAGATGCTGTTAAATCATAGAAAAGGAGACAAATATTATGCAGGCTTTTGGCGAAACTTTATTTGACGTGGTTTATCTTGTTCTGGTTATTACCGTAGGAATCAAAATGATCAGACAAAGCAAAGGGGACAGGCAGTATCGTCTGTTTGGAATTATGGCAGTCACTCTGGGGTGCGGAGATGCTTTTCATCTGGTTCCCCGGGCATACGCATTATGTACAACAGGGCTGGAAAATTATACAGCGGCTCTTGGCATCGGTAAATTTATTACCTCGATTACAATGACAGTGTTTTATATTCTGCTCTATTATGTATGGAGAACCCGCTATAAGATTGAAGGAAAAAAAGAAATTACAATAGCTGTATATCTGATGGCAGCTCTTCGTATTATTCTCTGCCTGTTTCCGCAGAATGCCTGGACAAGCGCTGATGCGCCTCTGTCCTGGGGAATCTACAGAAACATTCCGTTTGCCATTCTGGGACTGATCGTGATCGTTTTGTTTTACAGAAGTGCGAAAGAGCACAAGGACAGAGATTTCCGCTGGATGTGGCTTACCATTGTGCTGAGCTTTGGATTTTATATTCCTGTCGTTCTGTGGGCAGATACCGTACCGGCAGTTGGAATGCTGATGATTCCTAAAACCTGCGCTTATGTATGGACAGTAATGATCGGATATCAGACCATGAGAAAAACAGCCAGATAAGATGATATGCAGTACTGAGAAGCCGGCCAGCCGGGGGATGACTGCCAATATAAGAGTAAACAGCGTCAGACCGCAGAGGCTGTCAGAAAAAACACCGTATACCAGGTAAAAATATGCCCGGTATACGGTGTTTTTGCAGGGATTAAATATTTTTATAACCGGGCGATTGCAGTGCTTATCATTTCTCTGCACTTTTCAATCTGCGGCATGTCTTCAGGAATGATGGACGCCAGCGGTTTGCGTACGCCTCCGATATTCAGCTCGTTCATTTTAAGGATTTCCTTCATGACTGCATACAGGTTGCCGTGACAGGAGCACATTGCATAGATGATGCGGTCAATTTTATACTGGATCTCTTTGGCCCGTGCAATATTGCCGGCTTTTAAAGCCGCGTCTGCTGCAAGGAACAGCTCAGGCATAACGGCATAGGTACCGCCGATCCCGCCGTCTGCGCCGATGAGACGTCCGGAAATGAACTGTTCATCCGGACCGTTGAATACAACAGAGTCGTCTCCTTTTACATCCTTGAACATCTGGATATCCTGTACCGGCATAGAAGAATTTTTTACACCGATCACATTTGGATTTTTCAGCATTTCTTTATAAAGTGGGATGCTCAGCGCCACACCTGCAAGCTGCGGGATATTGTAAATAATAAAGTCTGTATTTGGAGCTGCGCTGCTGATATCATTCCAGTACTGCGCGATCGCATGATCCGGAAGATGGAAATAAATAGGCGGGATAGAAGCGATGGCATCAACTCCAAGGCTTTCTGCGTGAGCTGCAAGCTCCTGGCTGTCTGCCGTATTGTTGCAGGCTACATGGGCGATTACGGTAATTTTGCCTTTTGCAATCTTCATCACATTTTCCAGAATGAGCTTGCGTTCCTCTTTGCTCTGATAGATACACTCTCCGGAGGAACCGCATACATAAACGCCTTTTACATTTTTGTCGATCAGGTGTTGGGTAAGAGCCTGTGTTCTTTCTGCGCTGACACTTCCGTCATCCTCGTAGCAGGCATAAAATGCCGGAATAATTCCTCTGTATTTTTCTAAGTCTCTCATATTGTCCTCCTTTTTTATATCAGCCTTTTACAGCGCCCATGGTAATTCCTTTTGTAAAGTATTTCTGGAATGCCAGGAATACAACAATGATCGGAATTGCTGCCAGAGCTGCGCCGGCCATGATCAGACCGAAGTCCGTAGAGTTTTCTGCCTGCAGTTTGGCAATACCAAGGGAAATGGTAAGATTGCTGGTGCTGCTCAGCATGATCAACTGCATAAAGTAATCGTCCCAGGAATTAATAAAGGTAAAGATCGCAAGAGCTCCGATACCTGGTTTGATCATTGGAAGAGCCACATCTGCAAAGGTTCTCCATTCACTTGCGCCGTCGATACGGGCCGCCTCCATCATCTCTCCCGGAATGCCTTCAGCGAACTGCTTGATCAGGAATACGCCAAAGGGCCAGCCCACAATAGGGAAGATCGTTGCCCACAGTGTATTATACAGATTCAGCGACGACATTTCACGGATCAGCGGAATCAGGATAACCTGTTTCGGAAGCGCCATTGCGCATACGATCAGTGTAAAAATAATGGTACGTCCCACAAAGCGTTTTTTTGCCAGGGCATAGCCGGCCATAGCTGCCGTGATACAGGTCAGCAGCATGGCAACTACTGCCATAAAGATAGTATTTCCCATCCAGCGGATTGCAGCCGGAACTTCAGGTCCTGCAAATACAATATCCGTAAATGGAACGTGGATTTCCCATAATGGGGCTACCTGTCTGCTGAAAAGCTTTTCGTAGTTTGCCAGAGTCCATTCCTGCGGAAACCACTGTGGTGTTGTGGCATTGATCGCCTGGGGCGTTTTAAAGGAGCCGGTAATGATCCAGTAAAGCGGGAATGTAAATCCGATAGCCAGAATAATGATAGTCAGGTAAGCCAGGATTTTATATAATTTTGTCTTTGTAAATTTTGTTTTCATAGCTTCCCCTCCTTACTTTTCACTGGTTACTTTAAACTGTATTGCAGAGAGAACCGCAATAATAATGGCAAGAACAACGCCCATTGCGTTTCCGTATCCGTAGCGGTACAGCTTAAATGCAGTGTGATAAATGTAATACATGATCGTGTCTGTGCTGTGGTTTGGTCCGCCGCTGGTAAGAAGCTGGATCAGGGCAAAGCACTGGAAGCTGTTAATGGTAGTGATAACCAGTATGTAAAGAGTAGTGGGTTTGATCTGAGCCCATTTGATCTTCCAGAATACCTGAAGATGATTTGCGCCGTCTACCTGTGCCGCTTCTACAAGAGACTGATCCACATTATTCAGAGCAGATACATAAAGTACGATAGGCTGTCCTACAGAAGTGGTGATCAAAATAAGAATGATACAGCCAAGAGCATATTTTTCATCACCCAGCCAGTTGATATTTTTTTCAAGAAGACCGGTGGATTTGCCGAGATAATTGAAAATACCGTAATAATTATTGAACATCCATTTCCACACAACAGTAACAGCTACAGAACCGGTAACAACCGGAAGATAGAATACGCAGCGGAACAGGGAGCACAGCGGGCCTGTCATATTGTTCAGCACTGAGCCTACCCACAGGGAAAAGATACAGGTTACAGGTACGGATACAATCACAATAATAAATGTATTTTTTAATGCGCCCAGGAAAACAGGATCCGTAAACAGTTCCTTGTAATTGGCAAGGCCTACAAAGATATCCTCACGGTTCATGGTAGAATCAAAGAAGCTGGTTATAATACACTGGAACATCGGATAGATGACAAATCCCAGAAAAAATACAAGACTTGGAAGCATAAACGCATATCCTGCGATGGTTTCTCTACGGGTAAGCGCTTTACTGCTTACTCCGTTTTTTTTCTTACTTGCTGCCAAGAGAAATCCCCCTTTCTATTACTCCTACAGAGACAAAACGCCCCTCCCGCGCAAACGCAGGAAGGGCGCCCGAGTTCTCATTTTGCAAATATGCAGTTGCAGTTTCGGTTATATTACTGAGCTACTGCTGCATTTGCGGTTGTAGTAAATTCTTCAACTGCTGTCTTAACATCTGTGCCGGAACCAATCTGCTGAAGCATGTTCCACCATGCGGTACGGGCCTCTGCCCATCCGCCTACTACCTGGTAATAATCGCCCATGTAATCAACGAAAGTAGAATATTCAGTCATCAGTTCATCGTCTTCGTAAATGTTTCCGATATCTTTTACCGGCCAGTAGCTGGAAGCTTTAACACTTTCTACTACCTGTTTTTCATCGTTTGCCATAAAGTCGATAAAGGTTTTGGAAGCTTCGATCTTGGCCTCATCGCCGTTATCAAAGATACCGAATCCCCAGATACCGCCGCAGAGCTGAGGCTCGCCGCTTTCTGTAGGGAATGCCATTGGAAGAACATCAAATGCGATGTTTTCAAGATTGTTCTTTTCCTGAGCTACGTTCCAGCAGAATGCCATTGCAAGTGTTCCGTTGCAGAAAAGGTTGATCTCATCTGCGCCCTGGAGAGAAGCGTCGAAGTTGATTCCGTCCATACCGGAAAGAAGCTCAAGAGCTTTAATGTTTTCTTCGCTGTTTGCTGTGTATTCGGTGTGCTCCGGATTGGTAAAGGTACCGCCGTAAAGGTTGTTTACCAGTGCGCGGGTTCCCTGGTCGCCGCCCTGACCTGCACAGTAAACTGCGCCTACGTTTTCCTGGCCGGAGTCATAAACTGCCTGAACTGCTTTTTTGAAGTCCTCTGTAGTCCAGGTGCGGGTTTCTTCGTCAATATACTGCATAGCGTCTGCAGCTTCAAAAACGTCTTTATTGATTGCCATGGTATGAGCAGTCATACAGAGAGGATACTCATAATATATGCCGTCATTGCTTTTGCATGCAGCCTCAACAGACGGATAAATAGCTTCTTTGGCTTCATCAGTCCAGAGATCAGCAAGGTCTACCATTAATCCTTTTGCACCCCAGTTTGCAACCAGACGTTCCGGTCCTTCCAGAACAATATCCGGTGCCTGTCCGCCTTCAATTGCAGTGTTGATCTGGTCATCTCCGTTTGTGTAGTCCAGATACTCTACTGTCACGTTGAGCTCAGGATGCGCCTCATTAAAGCTGGCGATCAGACTGTCTACTGTTGCGGCATCGCCCCAGCTTCCGATTGGGTAGGTCCATAAGGTAATGTCAGTCGCTTTGTCAGCTTTTTCATCCTTAGCAGCAAATGCAGTTACAGGGAATGCCAATGTGCATGCCAATGAAAGCGCCAAGATTTTTCTGCGCAGCCTTTTCCCATGGTTCCTCCTACCTCGGAAGTTTCATAGCGTTTGTCAATATTCTGAGGCGTTACAATGAGGATAGAAGGCCTGCCGTTTTTCCAGCAGTCAGTTGTGGAAACTGCTTTGGAGATCAGACGCTTCAGGCCAAGCGCAATACATTCGGCAGAAGCGCCGAAACGTTCCTTGGTATCATTTGTACCAAGCATAATGATCAGCAGATCTACAGGCTCATGGCTCATAAGGCATGGATAAACATAGTCCAGACCGCTGAGCGCCTCGTGGATCGGATCGTCAAAGGTGGTAGTACGGCCGCTTAAACCTTCTTCCAGGATCAGCCACTGGTCTCCCAGCTTTTTTTGCAGAAGACAGGTCCAGCGCTGGCTTTCATCAAATCGTCCTCCGGTTTTGGCACAATAGCCGTGAGTGTTGGAATCACCAAAACAAACTACATGTTTTTTCATAGTCATACCCTCCAATATTGTTTTATCAATATTATAATTAATTTTATGATTTCTGAAAATACTTTTCTTTATCAGTTGCGGAGGAAAATAATTTATATTATACTTTTTGTTAGGAAATTAAGGTTTTGGAGATTTATTATAAAGAAATCAGGAGGCAGACTCATGACGGATTCTATTTTAGACGCAATGACAGAACAGTATAATTCTATGACCCGTTCCGGAAAGAAGCTGGCAAATTATATTTTGTCTAATACTGCAGAAACTCAATATTTATCTATTACATCGCTGGCTGAAAATTCCGGTGTATCGGAAGCGACTATTACCCGGTTTTGCCGTATGCTGGGATTAAATGGATATCATGAGCTGAAACTGGCTCTTGCAAAATCAGAACGGGCGAATACGGCCGCTGATTCTGAAGATGCGCTTCTGGCTGTCAGCGACAGTGGGTCTCTGGAAAAGATGTGCCGTAACCTGAGAGACTCTTATCTTTCGTCTATTAATGAGACGATTTTTCAACTGGATACTCTTTCTCTGAAACTGGCAGTGGATCTGCTTGTGCAGGCAAGACATGTGTATTGTTTTGGACAGGGGGGAAGTATGGTAACTGCAAAGGAAGCCTGGGCGCTGTTTGCAACAGTAACTCCAAAGTTTATTCATATTGAGGATTCCCATATGCAGACCATTGCGACTGCGCTTCTCACTCCCGGAGATGTGATTTTGTTTTTCTCTTATTCCGGTTCTACCAGAGATATGCAGGAAGTACTGGATCTGGCAAAAGAACGCCATATTCCCATTGTTCTTATTACGCATTTTCGTAAATCACTGGCTGCCAGTTATGCAAACGTTTCTCTTATCTGCGGCTATAATGAAAATCCTCTGCAGTCCGGCTCCATAGCGACAAAAATCGGTCAGATGTTTTTGATCGACTGCTTATTTAATGCATACTGCAGCCAGAATACAGATGAAAATTCAGCAGCAAGAGATGCAACTTCCCAGGCTATTTCACGCAAGCTGTTATAGGCTACTGATTCCGGGCAGGAGGCTGGCGGAACTGCTTTTTATAGGCCCGGGAAAAAGTGGTGTAATCCCTGAAGCCGCTCTGAAGAGCGGCTTTCATAACAGGTGTTCCCCGGGCGATGAGGGAACGGGCAAGGAGAAGCCGTTTGCTTGTAACATAGCTGTGGATGGTGCAGCCGGTTTCTTCTTTGAATTTCCGCATCATATGATATTTGCTGAAAAAGAACCGGGCTGCCAGAGCGTCAATGGAAAGATCCTGCTCAAGATTCTGGTTGATATATGCCACAAGCTGTTCCACATGGGAATCAGAGGAATAGGATCTCTGATCAGTAATGTACTGTTTTTGCAGAAAAATACGGTTTACATGAACCATGAACTCAGTGAAAAGAGCCTGTTTCAGAAGCTGATCTCCGAATTGAGTGCCGGAGATCGCAGTTTCCAGTTCATAGAGAATGGATTTTATCTGCTCCATAAGCCGGGTGTCCAGACGGATCAGGCTGAAGCTGCGGTCATTTGCTTTCTGAAAGCAGGTATTCAGTTCGGATGTCTGAAGATCGTCTCTGATCCACAGGATAAAACGTTCATAGGGAACGGAAAAATCAATTTCAGGCATATGAATAGCCCCCCGGCTTACAAGGATAATATCCCAGGGCTTCAGATGATATGCCTTTCCTTCTATATGATAGGTGACTTTTCCGGAGAGAAAAACAATGATTTTATGAAAATCATGATAATGGTAAAAATATTCTTTTTCAGTTTGATCTTTAATATGAAACAACCGGAAATCCTCTTTTAAATATCCTGTTTTTTCTTTCTGGACAGGTATGGAATAATTGTTTTCCTGCTCTGAGTCCCGGGAAACGGGAAGGGTATCCGGATGGTATGAAGATGTTTTCATGTATTTCAGCTCCTGGTGTTATTTACAGTCAGTTTATCGCAGATGAAGAATGACTGCAAGAACAAAAAACAGATGAGGAGCAGACTGAGTTACTGTGAAGATCGTAAGCAGCAATCGCACTGACAGGAGTATGGGGTCAGAAATATAAAAGCAGTTTTTGCAATGTAACAGGCATTTTATCCTATATACATAGAAAAAAATATCAGATATAATAATAACAGAATAAAGGTGAACATAAGATTCAATGGAGGGTTTTAAGATGGCAGGCTGCATTACAATGGTGAAATATCAGGGACTTGGCAATGATTATCTGGTTCTGGATCCTAATAAAAATCGTGTACAGCTTCAGGGGAAAAAGATTGCCCTGATGTGTCAGAGAGGATTTGGTCTGGGGGCAGACGGTGTTTTGTACGGACCTGTAGAAATCAATGGCAAAACAGGCGTGCATATTTTTAATGCAGACGGAAGCGAGGCTGCGATCAGTGGAAACGGCGTAAGGATTTTTGCAAAATATCTTATGGATCAGGGATATGTAAAAGAAAAGAAGTTTTCCATTGAAACTTTGGCCGGTCCCATCGAGGTAGAATGTCTGAACAGCCGCGCGACAGAATTTCGTGTAAACATGGGGAAGGCCTCCTTTTTGTCAAAGGAAATTCCTGTAACAGGAGAGGTTCGTGAAGTTATCAATGAGGATTTCTCTTTCCATGGAAAGGATTATAAAGCAACCTGTCTGACAGTAGGAAATCCTCACTGCATTATCTTTATGGATAAGGTCAGCAAGGATTTGGTTAAGGAGCTGGGACCCTA
>NZ_HF999125.1:0-141 GCF_000433815.1 Blautia sp. CAG:257 | reverse complement strand
AATGCAGATGAGTTTCCGGAAAGAATGAATCTTCAGATCTGCCGTAAAATTGACACAGGAAATCTGGATATTGAGATATGGGAAAGAGGTTCCGGCTATACAAAAGCATCCGGTACCGGAAGCTGCGCAGCAGCAGTGACC
>NZ_HF999124.1:3666-5899 GCF_000433815.1 Blautia sp. CAG:257 | reverse complement strand
ACTTATATATATTTATTTCTTTCATTGTAGCAGACGCTTACAATACTGCCAAGTAAAAAATTTCTTAACTTCTCCGTTCACAGCACTCCGGTCGGAACACCTCGCAAACAGCAGTTCTTAGCTTCTGTCACAAACAAAAACTGCTGCAGGCTTCCCTCTTCCGGCAGATTTTGCTCCGAAACTACAGGTTGCTTGCAGCAGTCTTTATTCTTATATTTTTATTATGAAAGAATTTCCAGGCAGTTACATCGCTCCCAGAATCTCCCGGGCATTGCGGATACGTTCCTCTGTTGGAGGCTTCACTCCTTCCAACGGATAGGGAATACCCAGCTTCTCCCACTTAAAGGTTCCCAGAGTATGATAGGGAAGAACCTCTACTCTCTCCACATTTTTAAGGGTTCTGATAAAATCGGCCAGTCTGTGAAGATATGTGTCGTTATCACTTCCGCCCGGCACAAGCACATGGCGGATCCATACAGGCTTGTCCATCTCCGAAAGCTTTTCTGCCATGGCAAGGATATTTGTGTTGGTGCAGCCGGTAAGCTTCACATGCTCTTCCTCATCAATCTGCTTGATATCCAGAAGAACAAGATCTGTATACTTCATCAGCTCCTGCCATTTGGAATAAAAAGGCTCTTTTTCCGTATAAGGGTTGGCGCTGGTATCCAGTGTGGTATGCACGCCGGCTTCCTTTGCCAGACGGAAAAATTCTGTAAGGAAATCGATCTGCAGAAGAGGTTCCCCTCCGCTGACTGTGATCCCGCCTTTATCTCCCCAGTAATTTTTATACCGCAGCGCTTTTTTTAAAAGCTCCGAAGGGGTGTATGCCTGTCCTTCTCCCATCTTCCAGGTATCCGGATTATGGCAGAACTGACAGCGCATGGCGCAGCCGCTTAAAAAGATCACATACCGGACGCCCGGGCCGTCAACCGACCCGAAGCTTTCCAGTGAGTGAACATATCCTTTGATCTCTTTTTTATCCATCCTTACATTTCTGCATGGCAGGTTCTGGCAATAACGTCCATCTGCTGCTCTCTTGTAAGGTCGATAAATTTAACTGCATAACCGGAAACACGGATTGTAAAGTTTGCGTACTCTTCTTTTTCCGGGTGTTCCATAGCGTCGATCAGCTTCTCTTTTCCAAATACGTTTACGTTCAGGTGATGAGCGCCCTGATCAAAGTATCCGTCAAGTACGTGAACAAGGTTGTCTGTACGTTCTTCATCATTGTGTCCCAGAGCATCCGGATTGATCGTCTGAGTATTGGAAATACCGTCAAGAGCATCTTCATAGTCAAGCTTTGCAACAGAGTTCAGAGAAGCAAGAAGTCCGTTCTGCTCTGCTCCGTAGGACGGGTTAGCGCCAGGAGCCAGAGGCTCGCCTGCTTTTCTTCCGTCCGGAAGAGATCCTGTAGCTTTACCATAAACAACATTGGATGTAATGGTAAGGATGGATGTGGTAGGTTTGGAATCACGGTAGGTATGAATGTGTTTCAGCTTTCCGAGGAAAGTAGACAGAAGATTTGTTGCGATCTCGTCTGCTCTGTCGTCATCGTTACCATAGCGTGGGAAATCTCCCTCAACAATAAAGTCTGTTGTAATTCCGTCCTCATCACGGATTGCTTTTACCTTTGCATATTTAATTGCAGACAGGGAATCTACTACATGAGAGAAACCTGCGATACCGGTTGCAAAGGAACGGTCAACCTTTGTATCGATCAGAGCCATCTCTGCTGCTTCATAGTAGTATTTGTCATGCATATAGTGGATCATGTTCAGTGTTCCAACATACAGATGAGCCAGCCAGTCCATCATCTGATCATATTTCTGAACTACCTCGTCATAGTCAAGATACTCAGAAGTGATCGGCTGATACTGAGGTCCTACCTGCTGTTTTGTCTTCTCGTCAACACCGCCGTTGATGGCATAAAGAAGACATTTCGCAAGGTTTGCACGAGCGCCGAAGAACTGGATCTCTTTACCTGTCTCTGTAGCAGATACACAGCAGCAGATGCTGTAGTCATCGCCCCATACCGGACGCATTACATCGTCATTCTCATACTGAATGGAACTTGTTGTAACAGAAATATTTGCAGCATATTTCTTAAAGTTCTCAGGCAGTCTGGAGGAATAAAGAACAGTAAGGTTCGGTTCCGGAGCCGGTCCCATATCCTCCAGTGTATGAAGGAAACGGAAATCACTCTTTGTTACCATATGGCGTCCGTCAATACCCA
>NZ_HF999124.1:3393-3628 GCF_000433815.1 Blautia sp. CAG:257 | reverse complement strand
CCCTGCCACTTCTAGGGTTGCCCATACCGGGTCTCCGGAAAACAGCTGGTTGTAAGAAGGAATACGGGCAAATTTTACCATACGGAATTTCATAACCATATGGTCAACAAGCTCCTGAGCCTCTTTCTCTGTAAGGATTCCTCTCTGAAGGTCTCTCTCAATATAAATATCAAGGAAAGTGGAGATACGTCCAACACTCATTGCAGCTCCGTTCTGAGTCTTGATAGCTGCAAGA
>NZ_HF999124.1:3134-3311 GCF_000433815.1 Blautia sp. CAG:257 | reverse complement strand
CTGAGAAATATCAAAGCCGTAGGCCTGAGCCATAGCTTTCATTCCCTGAAGAGCGCGGATCTGGTCAGCGATCTCCTCACGAAGCTGGAAGTCATAGCGTCTCATACCCTGACGGTCGCTTGCTGCAAAATCCTTCTGTTTGCCCTCGATCAGAGCATCGATTCCGTAAAGAGCCAC
>NZ_HF999124.1:0-3081 GCF_000433815.1 Blautia sp. CAG:257 | reverse complement strand
CTACAATACGTCCGCGGCCATAGGTATCCGGAAGACCTGTCAGAATTTTGCTGTGACGGGCAGCCTTCATTTCCGGTGTATAAATGTCAAACACACCCTGGTTGTGTGTTTTAAACTCATAGTTATTAAAAATATCTTTAATTTTGTCGCTTACTTCATAGCCGTAAGTTTCACATGCTTTTTCTGCCATTTTAATACCGCCGTATGGCATAAAGGCACGTTTCAGAGGTTTGTCTGTCTGAAGACCTACAACAGTTTCCAGATCTTTCAGATCCTCGTCAATATATCCAGGACCATATGCGGTAAGAGATGTTACAACCTCTGTCTCCATATCCAGAACTCCGCCCTTTGCGCGCTCTTCTTTCTGAAGCTCCTGAAGCTTGCCCCAGAGTTTATTTGTTGCCTCTGTAGGCCCTTCCAGGAAAGAAGCATCTCCGTCATATGGTGTATAATTCATTTTAATAAAGTTACGTACGTCAATTTTTTCTTTCCAGCGTTTACCGTTAAAACCTTCCCACTGTGAAAATTCTTTCATGATCAGCACCTCTTTCTTGTAAATACAGGTATCATGTCCTGAAGCTTTTTTGTACAGCCAACAGAACTGTTTCGTTAGTTATTTCATGTGAACTTCTGCTGTTCACACCGACAGTTTATACCGCTTTGACAGCTCTGTCAATTATTTAACACATGTTTTCCATAAAGTACAATCCGGGGCTCTCAGACACCTTTAAATGCCTGAAAATCCCCGGATTTTACAATGCTTTTTATATTATTTGTATATTTTGATGTTGGGTCCAGAACCATAAAATGTTATTGAACTTTTGACCCTGACTTCATTATTTCTCCTCCCCGCGACGGAAAATCAGACGGAAGATCAGCCTCACAAATGGCCCACAATAAAACATCTGATAACAGATTGCCATCGGAAAATTCATGGCCCAGGTACGGATCCATGTTCCAAAAGAGGGCTCCTTAAATAATACAGTAGCAATCAGACTCATGACCGGGCACATAATACAGCAGATGCAGATGGAAATCGCATAAGTAATAAACTGCGGTCTGTCTGTTGGCTTCATGATCTTAAACGCCAACATGCCAGCCAGCTTACTGACAACAAAAAACTCCAGCACAAAAGCAATCGGAGCCATGAATACCAGCTCATGAACAGCGGCAAGGAATGTAAAACCACTTACAGTTCCACCGGTATTCAGCGCAACATTGTATACGATCATTCCATACACCATGACAATAGCCATAACAGCAGTAAAAATCACATCTTCAAATTTGTTTTTTGGCATAAAAAAATCCTCCTTATAATAACGTAAACACTTTTGATTCTTTGTGTTGTTCGTTATCATCCGGAGGATGTGCGTTTCCAATTTTAACCAAATCAAACTGGGTTATATTACCATAGTTCATTCCCTATTGCAAGCACTTTTTGATTCTGCATTATACGATACCTGCGGAATTTAATCTTGCAAAGTAGAATTTACTTTTTCAATTGACCGATACCTTCGGATTGTTCCACACTGTGCACTGCCACAATCCTGTTTTTAACATATTCCTTAAAATATCAGTTCCAAAAATCTGTCTTTGTTTCCAGATTAATATCCTTTGCTTTAAATACAGGATTTTTCCCTGATTTTTTCTGTTTGAAATAATCCTGCATACATCGAAGCGCCGGTTTCGCAAGAAGCACAATTACCGGCAGATTAATAAGCGCCATCAGGCCCATAAGTACATCTGCTGTGTCCCACACTACGCTGAAATCCATAGTTGCTCCCATACATACGATCAGAGCTGCTGCGATACGGAATATGTTCATGATCATTTTTTTCGGTGTTTTGTCACAAATGTAGCGAAGCCCCATTTCCGCATAATAAAAGTTTCCGATCAGTGTGGTAAATGCAAATAAAAACAGAGCAACGGTAATAAATACAGAACCAAAACCTCCCAGAGAACCTGCAACAGCCTCCTGCACATAAGGCATTCCGGCAATTCCCTCTTCCGGTACTACTCCGGAACACAGAAGCATAAATCCTGTAGCACTGCAGATCACAATTGTATCAATATAAACAGAAAGCATCTGAACAAGTCCCTGCTTTACAGGATGAGACACACCCGCAGAAGCTGCGGCATTTGGAGCAGAGCCCACACCGGCCTCGTTGGAAAACAGACCTCTTTTTACTCCCTGCATGACGGCTGAACCTGCAAATCCGCCGAAAATTGCAGAAATATCAAACGCGCCTTTAAAAATTGATACGATCACTCCCGGAAGAAGATTCAGATGTGTGATCACAATAAACAGAGAAACCGCTATATAAAAGATTCCCATTACCGGGACAATAACCTCTGTAATTTTGGATATGCGTTTGCTGCCGCCAAAAATACAAATGCCAAAAATAACTGCAAGAATCAGACCTATAACAAGTGGTGTTGTTCCTGGCTGATAGAAATCATATCTGCGGAAAGAATCTGAAATGTTAAAAGCAGCAACCATGTTGAAGCCGCCCATATAAGTTACAATAAGAACTGCCGCAAACAAAACTCCCAGCCATCTTTTTTTCAGCACAGCCTGAATATAATATGCCGGACCTCCGTAAGAGCTTCCGTCAGCAGCTTTTCTTTTATAGATCTGCGCCAGTGTACTCTCAATGAATGCAGATGCGCTTCCCAGAAGCGCGATCAGCCACATCCAGAACATAGCTCCTGCTCCGCCAATGCAAAGAGCTGTGGAAATTCCGGCAATATTCCCGGTTCCCACCCTGGACGCAGTAGAAACCATCAGAGCCTGAAAAGAAGAAATTGATTTTTCATCATCCTTTGGCTCCATAACCACCTTAATGGCTTCTTTCAGCGCTCTGAACTGGACGCCTTTTGTTTTGACGGTGAAATAGATCCCGGCGCCTACAAGCAGGATAATAAGAATATAGCTGTACATCCAGTTGCTCAATGTACCTATAACTTTCCCATACGCCTCAACAATTCCTGAAAACAATTGTCAGTACCTCCTGTTTTTTATTGTGCGTAAAACATGGATATTTTACCATAAAATCAAGGGGTCTGACAAGAAAAAAGAAT
>NZ_HF999123.1:1722-2173 GCF_000433815.1 Blautia sp. CAG:257 | reverse complement strand
CTTTCCGTCTGTTTCATAAATCCAGATGATTCCCTCATCAATAAATAAAACGGAAAGAGACGCCAAAACACTTCAATATTCCGGTATAAAATTGCTGCTGCACAAAAACATTATTTATGCGTCAAGCAGGAAGGCTTTGTATGCTTTTTTCGCCTCATAAATATCAGCCTTGCTGGTTACCTCCCATGGAGCGTGCATACTCAGCACAGCCACACCGCTGTCAATAACTTCCATTCCGTAAAGAGCCGCAATATAGGCAATGGTTCCGCCTCCGCCTACATCTACCTTTCCAAGCTCTGCAGTCTGGAAAGCGATCTCATGGTCATCAAAAATCTTCCGTACTCTTGCAACATATTCTGCATTTGCATCATTAGAACCTGATTTTCCTCTGGCTCCTGTAAATTTATTCAGAACAATTCCTCTTCCGAGAAATGCTGCATTTTTTCTTTCA
>NZ_HF999123.1:1461-1642 GCF_000433815.1 Blautia sp. CAG:257 | reverse complement strand
AAGAAAGCATGCTGCAGTTTCTGAGAACTCTGCGCAGTGTCAGATCAGAGTAGCATCCCATTCCTTCCAGAAGCTCTGCTACGCTGTTTTCAAAAAATCTGGACTGCATTCCAGTTGCTCCTACGCTGCCGATCTCTTCTTTATCTGTAAGAAGACAGCAGGCTGTACGCTTCGGCTCCTC
>NZ_HF999123.1:1170-1388 GCF_000433815.1 Blautia sp. CAG:257 | reverse complement strand
ATACACGGTCATCCTGTCCATATCCGGTAACCATGCTTCTGTCCAGTCCGCAGTCTCTTGCTTTTCCTGCCGGAACTACCTCAAGCTCTGCAGAAAGGAAATCCTCTTCCTCCACATCATATTTTTCTTTCAGGATCCTGAGAATATTTTCTTTTACTGCCTCTTTCTTTTTGTCGTCATCCAGATCCTTCAGCGGTCTGCTTCCGATAAGAATGTCA
>NZ_HF999123.1:0-1146 GCF_000433815.1 Blautia sp. CAG:257 | reverse complement strand
ATAAGAATGTCAAGATTTTCACCCTCAATGACCTCAGCGGCTTTTTTCTGAAGCTGTTTTCCTGCCAGATGGATCAGAAGATCTGTAATATAAACAACAGGATCGTTTTCATCTTCTCCCACTGTTACATTTACAACTGTGCCGTCTTTTTTGGCGATCACACCATGAATGGCAAGAGGAAGCGCAACCCACTGATATTTTTTTACACCGCCATAATAATGGGTATCCAGATATGCCATATCGGCCTCCTCATAAAGAGGATTCTGTTTAATATCAATACGCGGAGAGTCAATATGCGCCCCCAGGATATTCATTCCTTTTTCCAGCGGCTCCTGTCCGATATGGAAAAATGCCAGGATCTTATTCATAGCCACAGAGTAAACCTTATCTCCTGCCTGAATCTTTTCTCCTGATGCAAGCTTCTGCTCCATAGAAACATAGCCGGCAGCCTCTGCCTGTCTGATCAGCTCTGTTACACATTCTCTTTCTGTTTTTCCTGCATCCAGAAAGCTCTTATAGCTTTTTGCAATCTGCTCCATCTCTTTTTCTTCATTTTCTCCATAGCTGAGCCATGCGTTTCTTCGTTCCATATTGGTTCCACCTTTCCTTCATATATTTCGTATTTAATACTCCGTGTTTTGGGAGTATGACATCGGGTTTCTGGGTTTCTGCAAAAGTCCTGCTTCTGCCTGAATTAATACACAATTCCTGTACATTATAATCCAATTATGTCTAAAATTCTACATGTATTGACAAATCTTAAAGAAGATTTAAGAAAGAGCCTCCGGAAATTTTTATGTTTTCCTGGGTATTTTCTTTTCCAAAAATCATTGCCTTATGACGGATCATTTACTAAAATGAACAGAAAGGCAGTCCTGCCGTTTATTAGTTTATCAAGGAGGCAACTATATTATGCAGCAATCCACAGATCTGCTGAACCTACTTCACTCCATTCACAGAAAAAGCTATCCCGCATATAAATCTCTGAAAGGAGCGTATCAGTTCGGCCATTATATTTTATCTGTTGATCATGTTCAGGGAGATCCCTTTGCCTCTCCCTCTCATATCAGCATCCATGTTTCTCATAAAGCTGCCGGTTTTCCGGAAGAATATCTTCAGAATCCTGTTGCAAAAATCACTCTCTGC
>NZ_HF999122.1:0-2339 GCF_000433815.1 Blautia sp. CAG:257 | reverse complement strand
GAATTATAAATCATTTTACGAAGGAGGAATTACAATATGACACAAAATGAATTTAATGTTGTCCTTGAACAACAATATCGAAAATGTGCCGATGTCCTGGCACACAAGAAGAAAGAATACACCGGAGACCGCATTGACCGCCTGAGTGCGTTTAAAATCGCTGCCTCATTACAGGGATGCACACCTAAGGCTGCTCTGGCCGGAATGATGTCGAAGCATGTCGTATCTCTCTATGACATGTGTTACTCTTCGCTGCTCCAATTTGACTTAGAACAATGGGATGAGAAGATCACAGACTGCATCAACTATCTCATTCTACTGAAAGCATTGATAAAGGAGGAACAAGCCTATGGATCACATTGAGACAAAGATTTTAAATAGTTATACCATTCAAGAAGCAGCTCAGAACATGGTATTCGCAGCAAGGCTTACCCAACAGGGGCATTCCATTCAAAACATGGATGATCTTATGGCTCTTTATCAGAAATCTTTTACAGATAAAACCGTAGATCGGATTGCCAGTCTTCCTCATCCAACCGTACAGAAATTTACGGTGATCACTGTTGCGATTGTGGGGGCAAGCAGACGTTTTCTTGCACAGATTACTCGTCATCAAAACGAAGTAAAATTCATGAGTGCATCTCTGCAATATAGCAACTATTCAGAAAAAGCTGCATTTACGATCCCATATGAAATCCTTTTTTCCGAACAGAGATACATTGATCTCTATCTGAAAAGCTGCTTATCGGATCTCAGATGTTATCAGGAATTGTGCTCTGTGGGATTTCATCATGATTCTGCAGGATATGCCCTCCCTCATGCTTTAAGAAATATTCTGATTATCTGCGCTACACCTTATGAGTGGAAACATATGATCAGTCAGCGAATCTGCAGGAGAAATACCGACGAAACAAGAATTGTAATGTTGGACATCTGGCAGAAATTATATGAATTTGATCCGGTGTTATTTTCACCGAAGCTGACCGGTCCTTTCTGCCAGAGGGGATGTTGTGAAGAAGGTGCTATGTCCTGTGGAATTCCTATCCCAAAAGAATGGTCTCCATTAGAAATAATGAGAGCAGATTATCCTCTGCTCGTAGAAGGGAGGGAAACTGTTTATGAAAATTAAATTGATCGACTTTGGGTTAGAGAAAGATCATTATCCTTTCCGACCTCATGAAAACGATGCCGGGGCCGATGTATATATGCCTTATGACTACACATTAAAACCAGGAGAGATTGCAAGAATCCCATTAGGATTTGGTCTCATGATTCCAGATGGATATGCCGGTTATGTTTTTCCAAGAAGCAGCATGGCAGCAAAAGGGTTGGTCTGCGAACTTCCGCCTATTGATTCCGGATATCGAGGAGAAATTCATGCCATCATCAGTAATGTTAGTTCAGAATCCCAAATACTCCGCAAAGATACCCGTGTAGGGCAACTGGTTATCACTCCGGTTCTAATCGCCGACTTTGTTCTGGATCTCGGAGAAGCAAGAGATATCGGGGCTTTTGGAAGTACCGGGGAATAAAGATCATAAAACCAGAGGTGCCGAATAATTTATGATTCGACACCTCACACACTCAAAATAACTTGCAGAAAGGAATAACTACTATGATTACATTTGGAAGAAAATTAAATCATTTGAGACAGAAAAATCATCTCACACAAAAAGAACTTGGTATCGCACTTGGCTTCCCCGAAGATTCTACTGATATCAGAATTACACAATATGAAGCAACTACAAGAAAGCCTCTCGATGAAATCCTTGTTAAATTGGATAAAATACTTGGAGTATTATCACTTTACGACAAAATTAACTAACCTTAACATTTGTTCCACTACCACTATAAATTTCTAATAATCCTAAGGTTAACTGCTTTGTGTGTAGATATAAAATTGTCAAACTGGAATTTTATTTTCGCTTACTACTCTATATCATCATCATGTTTATTAGTAAAAAGACTCCCAACAAACATTCCCACTCCCAGTCCTATAGCTAATCCTAATATAGTATGATTGAATACCACGCCTAATGCAGTTCCTACACCTACACCGATGCACATCCCATATATCATTCCATTATATTTATTAGTTTTTTTCATAACTGGTCTCCTTTGCAAATTCAAGATTTATTATTCTTTCCCATTCAATAGTTTATTTACTCTTTCAACCGGAAATCGGTCTTCAATGTCAATTATTTCAAAAAAATTTAGGGGCAATTCTTTTTCTCCAATCAGAGTAAGATATTCATTAACAGCTCTGCGATCAATCATTATTTGAGGAACTGGGCGGCAAATACGAAAGGCAAGGGGATTATTTGATACCGTGCTTAACT
>NZ_HF999121.1:0-742 GCF_000433815.1 Blautia sp. CAG:257 | reverse complement strand
ATCGAAGGAATGGAGAAAGTAAGGGATGTCATTGAAAAGAACCGGAAACGAAAACTGACAAAACATAAAAAGCTGTCAAATAATACAATCATCGAAATTGACAACTGTTCTCCATTGGAGATTCTGAAGCTTCAGAAAAACCTGCTCCAGATTGCAGAACAAGAACATATCACGTTTGTTTACAGAAAGGGAAAGAGAAAACCGGAGATCCAGCAGCTTTACGAAGAACTGGAAACCTGCGGTGAACGCCTAATGGGATACAAAGAATGCTTTGAGATTATGGGAAGAGACAGAAACAGTTATTCCAAAACAGATTTAGAGGCTACCTTTATGCGGATGAAAGATGACCATATGAAAAACGGACAGTTAAAGGCCGCATATAATGTTCAGATCGCAGTAGAGAATTATTTCATTGTCCAAGCTTATGTAAGTAATGACCGGACAGATTATAATACATTGATCCCTGTATTGGAAAAGCACAAAAATGCGTTTGGAGAACTTTTGGAGGAAGTAACTGCCGACAGTGGTTATTGTAGTGAAAAAAATCTTCTGTACTTAAAGAAACACAACATTTCCAGTTATATCAAGCTTCAGGATCATGAAAAACGGAAAACACGTGCATACACGGAAGAGATCGGAAAGTATTACAACATGAAAATGCAGATATTTGAGGATGAACTTTATTATATCTGCCATGATGGAAGAGAACTCCATCATATCAGGACCGAGAAAAAAGAACAGG
>NZ_HF999120.1:8491-23684 GCF_000433815.1 Blautia sp. CAG:257 | reverse complement strand
ATTTATGTTTAAATTACATTTTGCGGAAACTCAAGAAAAGAATGAGCAGCGCCGGAAATCATGTCGCATAAACAATAAGCCGGGCCACCCATTCTCAATTATAAAATTTCAGATATTTTGTTATTTCCCGATAATCAGATCATAACTTTCTGCAATCATTCGTTTTATGTCCTGATCCGGAATACTTCCGTCTAAAATCACGGTATTCCAATGTTCTTTATTCTGATGATATCCGGGAATCACGGAATTATAAGTATTTCTCCAGAAATCTCTCCATTCCGGATCCACCTTGACATTGATCCGCATCTGCCCCTGATACTCGTATGTCCAGAGAAAAGCTTTTTTATTTTTCTTATACCTTACAAGTATCCAGTTAGGATCATGAAACGGCGTATCCTGATACACCTCGGGAAATGTCATTCCATATTTTAAAATTTCTTCCCGTGTTGTCATCCCTGAAAAATCTTCCATTTGGACCACCTATCTGTTTATTTCCATCCCACAGGGCAGCGCCTCCCCAGCTGCCATGCGGTCTCCTGTAACTGTCTCGTACAGCCGGAACCCGCCGGAAAAATTCCTGCAGTCAAAGCCTTCCTGAGCCAGAATCCGGTATGCAATATAGCTTCTCAGGCCGCTCTGGCAAATAATGTATACTTTTTTCTTTTTATCCAGTTCCGAAAGTCTGTCACGAAGCTCATCTACCGGAATATTGATAAATCCCTCAATATGTCCTCTTGCATACTCTCCCGGGGTTCTTGCATCCAGAAGAATCACACTTCCGTCCCTCGGAAGATTTTCCACCTCCTCTGTAAAAAACTGCTTCAGTCTTCCCTCTGCAATATTCTCGATCATAAAGCCTGCCATATTTACAGGATCTTTCGCGGAAGAATACGGAGGCGCGTAAGACAGATCCAGTTCCTTCAGCTGAAGGGCTGTGATGCCTGCATACATGGCAGTTGCGAGCACATCAATCCTCTTGTCCACACCGTCATAGCCTATGATCTGCGCACCCAGCAGCTTATATGTTTTCTTCTCAAAAATCACTTTCATGGTCATGACTTTTCCGCCCGGATAGTAGGAGGCATGGCTGGCAGGGGACAGATAAACCTTATCATAGTCAATTCCTGTCTGTTTGGCAGTGCGCTCGTTAATTCCGGCGGAAGCTGCGGTCATGTCAAAAACCTTGATCACTGAAGATCCCAGTGAACCGGGATAGCGGCTGTCTCCTCCACAGATATTGTCTGCTGCAATGCGGCCCTGCTTATTTGCCGGACCTGCAAGGGAGATCAGAGCTTTTTCCCCTGTAATGTAATGCTTTACTTCCACAGCATCGCCTGCTGCAAAAATATCCGGCGCAGAGGTTTCCATACGATCGTTTACCACAATGCTTCCTTTGATACCAAGCTCCAATCCCGCCTCTTTTGCAAGGTGAGAATCCGGCGCAACGCCGATCGCAAGGATCACCATATCTGCCTCCAGAGGCTGCTCGTCCTTCAGAAGCACGCGGGTTCCCTTCTCGCCTTTTTCAAAGCCTTCCACTGTATGGCCAAGCATCAGCTTTACACCCCTGCTTCTCATTTTTGCATGTACAAAAGCTGCCATATCTCCGTCAAGAGGGTTCATAAGCTGCTTTGGTCTCTGGACTATGGTAACGTCCAGTCCCAGCTCCCGGAGATTTTCCGCAAGCTCCAGGCCAATATATCCGCCTCCGGCAAGCACTGCCGACTTTGGCTGTTTTTTCTCCACAAACTCCCGGATTTTCAGAGTATCTTCTACTGTACGAAGGGTAAAAAGATTGTCCAGATCTGTTCCGGGAAGCTTCGGCCATACCGGTTTTGCTCCAGTGGAAATAAGAAGTTTATCATAAACCTCCTCAAAACTTTCCCCTGTATCCAGATTTTTTACTGCAACTGTTTTTCTCTCAGGAAAAATCCCTGTCACCTCATGCCGCACCTTCATGGTGATCTGGAAGCGCTTCCAGAAGCTTTCCGGGGTCTGAAGAGTCAGTTCTTCCTTATTCTGGATCACACCGCCAATATAGTAGGGAAGTCCGCAGTTTGCATAGGAAACATAACCTGACTTTTCAAAAACAATGATCTCTGCCTTTTCGTCCAGCCTTCTGATTCTTGCTGCTGCAGTGGCTCCTCCTGCAACGCCTCCGATGATAACAACCTTCATTTTATCTTTCCACCTTTCCCCGGTAGCTGTTAATACCTCCAAGATTTGTAACCTTTGCATATCCCATCTGCTGAAGCTGCGCCACTGCCATACGGCTTCTTGCTCCGCTTAAACAATATACAAAAAGCGGCGCGGCCTTATCGATCAGCCTTTCCACCTTCTGAATTTCCTGAAGAGGAATATTCCAGCTTCCCGGAACTCTTCCCTCCAGATATTCCTCCTGAGTTCTTACATCAAGAAGAACTGCATCCTTTGTGTTTTTGTAAGTCTCAATTCCTTCATTAAAATCCGGTCCTTTAAAGAAATCAAATAATCCCATTCTGTTTCCTCCATCTTTCCTGCAATAATTTATCTGATCTGCCTTTCGGCCTGCTCATCTGTTTATACTGATACGTTTTTACTCTTATATTGCTCCGGTCAGGTTCGCGCCATTCCATCCACGCTTAACACTACGCCTGTAATATAAGAGGCCTCATCTGATGCAAGAAACACAAATGCATTGGCAATATCTTCCGGCTGTCCCAGCCTTCGAAGGGGAATCTGTGCGATCATAGGCTCGATCACGCTCTTTGGCACAGCCTTCATCATATCTGTTTCCGTAATTCCCGGCGCCACTGCATTGACGCGGATTCCCTTTGGCCCAAGCTCCCTTGCCAGAGAAACCGTCAGTCCGTTCACTGCAAATTTAGAAGCCGGATAAGCGATCCCGCTTGGCTGTCCGTAAAGACTGACCATAGATGAAGTACTCAGAATTACACCGCTGCCTCTTGCAATCATGCACTCAGAAGCAGCTCTGGTGGCATTAAACACACCTTTTACATTCAGATCCATTACTTTGTCAAAGGCTTCCTCTGTATACTCTGTAAACGGAGTACTCTCCGATACCCCTGCATTGTTTACAAGAATATCCACGCATCCATATTTGGATGTTGCTTCCCTGAATTCATTTCTCACACTTTCCAGACTGCTGAGATCCGGACTGATGCCGGCAATAACCCTGTCCGGATATTTTCCCCTCAGGCTTTCCACTGCTTTATCTGCAGATTCCCTGGAACTTGCAGCCAGAATCACTGTAGCGCCCTCTCTCAAAAAGGCATCTGCTGTGGCATATCCGATCCCTCTGCTTCCGCCTGTGATAATTGCTACTTTATCTTTTAACCTCATATAGGATACCTCCCTGTTGTTTATGTACGTATCATACTCTTTTGGAAATATCCTGTCTGTGATAATGTCACCATTACTTTCAGGATATATCCGAATGCTTTCGTAATAATAAAATCTTTTTAAATGACTGATTAAAATAGTAACCTCATAAATTCGATTCATTTATGCAACCGTGAATACTACCAATACTGTTGCTGCTAGAAGCATTACGAATATCATCCACAAAAATACCAGAAGTGCCAAAAACTCTATTTCCTTTTCAGCCAAATTTTCTACCTCAATAATAAACCGAAATCCATGGAAATCTCCTGATAAAATCTGTTTTCTAATATATTTTATTGAAGTCCATATTCTTTTAAATGTCTATATAAAGTAGTTCTGGAAATGTTCATAATTTTTGCTATCTCCTGTTTACTGTATCCATCTTTCATCAACTTTTGAAGTTGCATTTTTTCCAATTCGCTAATGGACTTTTCCGGATTTTCTATTTCCTTTTCTTCTAATAAATACTCTTCATTTTTTGCAATCCGTTCAATCATCATTTCCAGATCAGACAATAGATTTTCTCTGCACTTTCTCCATATCTCTTTCTGTTTATCAATACTTAATTCCACGATATCTTTTTTATAAATAGTACTGTAATATTCCAGACCACTCTGTATATATCTGTAAAACACCCCAAAGTCTTCATGAAGTGTTTTTGTCATATTGATTCTGTTTTTTGAAATGACACGATATAGTTTTTCATTGAACTTTTTTTCTTTTACAAGCCCTTCAAGATCGGATGTCGTACAGAAAATAAATCGAATATCCAGATCAATCCCCTTTTTATTGTTAGATGCTTTCTTTTTTTCAATAAGATTAAACAAATATTCCTGAATGTACATCGGAATTTTTTCCGGTTGCATGATGATAATAGTTCCATTTTGTAATTTCCTTAAAACTCCAGTTTCTACACTTAAATATGAATTCAGAAGATTTCTATAAGAATTTCTGATGTGAAGAACCTCTACTTCCTCTAACCTTCTTGGCGACTGATTATAAATTGCTTTTCCCAACATTTCATTTAAGGTATCATCGCATCCGCAGATCAGAACTGGCTCATCCCGTTCTGCATAATATTCCGCAAGTGCCAGTGTTTCCACATCGCAAAATTTTCTGAGCCATTGAAATGTAACTTGTGTTCCCGGCATAAAAATCTTGGATGATTTATAAATATTTTTATATGGTTGGAAACATAGGATAACTGTATATTCTTCTTCTGTCTGATAAACCCGTTTACTGTTTACAATTCCATAAAAACTGCATCTGGCATTTTGTATACAAATCTTAAAATCCTTAAAATTATTTTCTTTTTCGTACTGTTCCTTTAATTCCGGATATACATAAGTAATATTTTCACCTATCAGTTCTTTATTAGCTCCAAAATCCTGCTCGAATTTTTTATTAAAATAAATCACATTGCCGTATATATCAGTATGGACTAGCGCTTCATCCATAAGGTCAAGAATTGATTCAAATTCTGCCATTTTTTTGATAAAACCTTCTTTTCCATCTGATAATGAATCCTATTAGCAACAAGTTCAGCCATTCTTTCCATAAAAACAACTGTAGAATCTATATTTTCAAATAAAGCTTTCACCTTGGAACTTGGAAGAATCAAAGCTATTGCTCCCAAGGTCTGGTTTCCGTAATGAATAGGGACTCCAACAAAACCTTTCATTTTACATTTTTTATAGTCTCTGCATTTTCTGCAGCCTTCTGTCTGAGCTTTATTCCGAATTACCAGATTGTGATTATTCACCAGAACATCTGCTAGCAACGTTCCTATTTTTATATCATTATAAAGCGAAAAATACCGAAATGCACTTCCCACTATGTTCATATTAGAATCCGTTATAATTACATCTGTATCCAGCACATCTGAAATAACTTCTGCAAAATTATCCACAAAATTCCTGATTTTCCCCAACATTGTACGCATATGATGTCTCCTTAAACAAAACAGGCCTTTATATTATTTGATTACTCAAACAATATAAAGACCTGACGTAGTTATTTTAAGAATTTATTTCTTTGTGATTCTTACTTCGCAGATATCATCGCCTTTTGCGATTGTCTTTCCAAGGTAGAAATCAAAGTTCATTTTTTCACAGATTCCTCTGTCTCCATCCATCGCGATATCGCAAAGTACAGCGCACTCTTCATCAGTAGCGCCAAGCTTTTTCCATGCTGCAACTAACGGACAGTAATGGAAATCCACGCTTAATTTTCCATCTTCACAGGTATCTTCCATCTGGAATACGCCCTTTACGTTATCATTAATAAATTCTTTATGGAACACACTGAAATCATCTGTGTGAGTATATTTTGTCTCGCCATGGAAACGTCCGCATTCTCTGATCGCCTCATGAGCAAACTCATCGCTGAGACCCTGTTTTTTCGCTTCTTTGTACATTAAATACATCCATGTTGCTCTGTGCTCGAATGCGTTTCTCAGATCCTCAATGTGCTGTCCTCTGTCTTCTGCATTGTTTTTAATCATCTTTCATTCCTCCATTTTATAATAATTTTTTATAAATGTAAAAGCTTTTTTATGCAAGCTTCTCCATCACGCAGTCCATCAGTACAGAAATCTGGTAAGACATGGTAACGGCTCCCGGATCCAGATGTCCTACACCTTTGTTTGCCTGATAAGTAGCACGCCCGCGCACTGCTTCCATATTTTTTGTATTTTCTGCACCGTCTACCGCCGCTTTTTTAACACGCTCACATAAAGTCTTATCATCTGCATCTTCTTCCAGACACTTTTTGTATTCCTTTACTGCCGGTGCAAGACTGTCGATCATTGTCTTAAAGCCTTCCTGCGCCTGTCCTCTGCTGACGATGGCGTTAAGCATCGCTTCCAGAACATCACAGAGTTCCTGTTTTCCAAGAACCTCTTTACCTTTCACACTTTTGGCTGCTGCCAGGTATGCGCTTCCATATAAAACGCCTGATGAACCGCCGATCACAGCCATCATAATTTTTCCGATTTCCTTCAGCTCGTCACTGACAGACATTCCCGCCAGTTTTTCACTGTTTTCCACCAGCTTTTCAAATCCCATATTAATATTGGACCAGTGATCCCCATCACCGGTAGCCAGGTCAAGTTCTGTTACATAATCGCCGTTTTCATGAATAAGCGCATATGCTTTTTTTATGTATTCTGCATAATCTGCAGCTGTCATCTCAAATGCCATTTTCTTTCTCCTTTACCATTTTAATGCCGGTGTATCACATGGTGCATCCAGCAGTCTTTTTAATTCATCGTCAAGCTTCATCAGGGTCAGAGAACATCCTGTCATGTCTAATGCAGTAGTATAATTTCCTACCAGTGTCTTGTAAATTTTGATTCCTTTGGAATCCAGAAGCTCTTTTACTTCTTTATTCAGGATATATAATTCCATTAAAGGAGTTCCGCCCAGACCATTTACGAGAACTGCCACTTCACTGTCGGAATAATCATAGTCTGCCAGAATTTTATCCAGTAAAATCTCTGCCACTTCTTTTGCTGTTTTTACTTTTGTCCGCTCTACTCCAGGTTCTCCATGGATACCCATTCCAATCTCGATTTCATCATCTGCAAGAACAAAACCAGGTTTTCCAACTGCCGGAAGAATACATGGAGACATCGCCATTCCCATACTTCTGATATTCTGGATTGCGTGTTCTGCCGCAGCCTTTACTTCAGCAAGAGAAGCGCCCTCCTCTGCTTTTGCACCTGCAATTTTATGTACAAATACAGTACCTGCAATGCCTCTTCTTCCTGTAGAATAAGTGCTGTCCGGAACTGCAACGTCATCTTTGACAACAACCGTTTCCACTTCAATATCATCTGCCTCTGCCAGATCCGCTGCCAGGCCAAAGTTCATAACATCGCCGGAGTAGTTTTTGATTACAAGAAGTACGCCTTTCCCGGCTTCCATTTTTTCAATGGCAGCCCCGATCCTGTCCGGACTTGGAGAAGAAAATACATTTCCTGAAACTGCTGCATCCAGCATACCTTTTCCGACAAAGCCTGCGTGAAGAGGCTCATGTCCCGCTCCGCCGCCTGAAATAACAGCAACCTTATCGCCTTTTTCGTGTCTGGAAATAACCTCCGCGCCCGGTGTATAATCTAATGTTCCCTCATAGGCAGCCTGCATTCCCTGTAACGCTTCTTTTACAACATCTGCCGGATTATTAATAATTTTTTTCATAATCGATTCCTTTCTGTCAGATTATCCCAATCCTAAATATGCTTTTTTAATTTTAGGATCTGAAGCAATTTTCTTTGCTTCTCCACTCATTGTCACTTTTCCGTTTTCCAGAACGTACGCTCTGTCGGAAGCAGACAGCGCCATATTGGCGTTCTGTTCGATCAGCAGGATAGTGACGCCCTGTTTGTTAATCTCTCTGATCATGTCAAAGATCATGAGGACAAAATTCGGCGCAAGACCAAGGGAAGGCTCATCCAGAAGGAGCAGCTCCGGACTGGACATTAACGCCCTTCCTACTGCCAGCATCTGCTGCTCTCCTCCTGACAGGGTTCCTGCCTGCTGTCTGTATCTTTCCTTTAATCTGGGGAACAGATCGTACACACGATCATATCCCGCACTGATTGCTCCCTTATCCTTTACAATATAAGCTCCTAACCGAAGATTTTCTTCTACCGTCAGTTCAGGAAAAACTTCCCTTCCTTCAGGAGAAATACTGATTTTCAGTTTCGTCATTGCATAAGAAGGTATATTTGTAATATCTTTGCCCTTAAAGACTACGGTCCCCTTTGCGGCTTTTGCAACCCCTGTAATCGTATTCAGAAGCGTAGTCTTTCCGGCTCCATTACTGCCGATCAGAGAAACAATTTCACCTTCGTCCACTTCCATGTCAATTCCCTTGAGAGCATGAATCGCACCATAATATGTATTCAAATCATTGATCTTCAGCATCATTTTGAACCCCTCCAAGATATGCTTCTATTACTTTCGGATTATTTGCAATTTCTTCAGGAAGTCCCTCTGCAATGGGTTTTCCATGATCGATCACATAAATCCTGTCAGATACGTTCATAACAACGCTCATGTCATGCTCAATCATCAGAATGGTATAACCCTGATTCTTTAACTTATTAATGAATTCCATCAATTCTGCGGATTCCTGAGGATTCATTCCTGCTGCCGGCTCATCCAGAAGGATCAGCTGCGCGCCCGTGGCAATGGCCCTTGTAATCTCCAGCTTTCTCTGCTCACCATAAGGAAGATTGGAGGCATAATCGTCTCTTCTGTAGTCAAGACCGATTGATTTCAGCAGCTGGATTGCCTCTGCTGTCTTTCTGTCCTCTTCCTCTCTGAACTTTTTGGTTCGGAAAACAGACTGGAAGAAATTATACTTTGTCTTAATGTGCGCGCCAATCAATACGTTTTCTATAACTCTCAGGTCTGAAAACAGTCGGATATTCTGGAAGGTTCTGGAAATACCTGCCGCCACAATTTCTTTTGGATCTTTATTATGAATAGGATTTCCATTAAATATGATTTCGCCTTCATCCACCTCATAAACGCCTGTCAGCATATTAAAAACAGTCGTTTTTCCGGCGCCGTTCGGACCTATGATACTGACTACTTCACCTTTTCTTACTGTACAGCTTACATGATCTACCGCTACAATACCGCCAAAGCGTTTTGTGATATTATCTACTTTCAGTAAAACTTCTTTTTCTGCCATTTCTTCACCCCTTTGTTTCATTCAATAAATTCAAAGGTGCGTTTTTGTCCATTTTTTCAACTTGTTCCTTCACATTTTTTGACAGTCGATAAGGCATTGTGGACTTCCATCCCATAATACCCTGCGGTCTGAATCGCATCATTAAGACAAGTATTACACCATACAATACAAATCTGTATTCCATCAAAAATCTTGAGACTTCCGGGAATGCGATCAGAATAGCGGCTCCTACAAACATGCCCCGGATCGTTCCCATTCCGCCTAAAATAACAATACTTAAAATCAATGTAGATACATCAAAGTTAAAAGTATTCGGATCAATATATCCGATAAGGGAAGCATACAGCGCGCCTCCCAGAGCACAGATACATGCAGAAATCACAAATGACAGAATTTTATAGGATGTAATGTTGATTCCCATCATTGTACTTGCCAGCTCATCTGCGCGGATTGCCTGAAATGCCCTTCCTGTCTTTGATTTTACAACCGCAATACAGAACAGCGTTGTAACAAGGACAAGCACCAGCATAAGGTAGTAGAGTCCGTTGTTTGCAATTGTAAGGTCATAGCCAAAAACAGAGGGTCTGGGGATATTTTTTACTCCCAGAGTACCATTGGTAACAGACGCCCAGTTCATGGCGATCATTTTTATAATCTCGCCAAATCCCAATGTAATAATAGATAAATAAGTTCCTGTTACACGCATGGTAGGTAATCCGAGCAGCACTCCTGCCAGACCTGCCACTACCATTCCCAGAATCATGGAAGCAAAGAAATTCATTCCCAGCTTAACGGCACATAATGATGATGTGTATGCTCCTATTGCGACAAATCCTGCATGTCCCAGAGAAACCAGACCTGTATATCCTGTCAGCACATTCAGACCAAGCGCCAGAAGTGTATAAGATCCAATTTTTACAGCAACTGTAACCAGATATTGACTATTCAGCATATATGGAAGCGCTATCAGAAAAACAGCCAGAAGAATCAGCAGGATTTTCTTTTTTCCCTCTACAAAGGTTTCCATCGTATGCACAAAATTCGTTTTCTTTCCTGTCTTACTCATTCTTTACACCTTTGTAATACCTTTCCGTCCAAATAAACCATGCGGTCTTACTATAAGAACAATGATCAGAATAACAAATGCAATAGAATCCCTGTATGTAGAGCCTATAAATGATGCTGCCATACTTTCTGAAACTCCGACGATCAGTCCGCCCAAAAGCGCTCCCGGCAAGCTTCCGATTCCTCCAAGGACGGCTGCTGCAAAAGCTTTTAATCCTGCCATAAATCCCATGTTTGGATATACGATCTGATAGTATCCGCCTACTAATGCTCCGGCAATGGTCGCTGACATTCCTGCCAGGAAGAAGGTAAAGGAAATAACAAAGTTTACGTTGATTCCCATCAGATTTGCTGCCTTTGCATTCTGTTCACTTGCACGCATCGCAAGTCCGATCTTTGTTTTATAAACAATAAATACCAGGACGCCCATCAGGATCAGTGATACTACGCACATCATGATCTGTGTGGAGGAGATCACAACAGAACCGATTTTTACAGAACCAGAATTGAATAACTGCGGGAAGTTTCTCTTTTCTGATCCCAGAAAAACAATCAGAAGATTGGTTATGATATTTGATATGCCAATAGTCGTAATCAAAGATGCTATCGGCATGGAATGTTTCTTTCTGAGAGGTTCCAGAGCCACCTTATCAATTGCAATGCCAAGGAGACCTGTAACAATCATGCTGGCAATAATACCCGGAACGATGCCAAAATTCAGTCCGATGAAAACCATTGCCATTTCAGCGCCAAAAGCATAAATTGCTCCGTGAGAGAAATTGACCAGCCTTAAAATACCGAATACCAACGAATATCCAACTGCAATCAGCGCATATCCCATTCCTAATGCCAAACCATTAAATATTTGCTGTGCTAACATATTCAGTCCTTTCTCAGTCCATTTTTACAAATTTTCCGTCCTTAATTGTTACTTTTACAAATTCTTTGTCAACATCACCGTTTTCATCAAATTTTGTATGTCCGGTTACACCCTCATACTCAATTTCGTACAGAGCGTCTTTTACTTTTTCTGAATCAGTTGTTCCGGCTTTTTCAATTGCTGTTAATAAAAGTCCGACAGAATCATATGCCTGAGATGTCAGAGCAGACGGAGCTGCGCCATATTTTTCTGTAAATGTATCTACATACTCTTTTACTTCAGGATCATCAGATTCAGAGAAGAAGATAACCGGGAAACATACGCCCTCTACTGCTTCTCCGCCTAACTCGATCAGCTGCTGGCTGTAAGCATTGGAAAATCCTACAATTGCCACATCCGGATTGATCTGTTTTGCCTGTTTTGCTACAGGAGCTACCAGATTGTACATTCCACAGCAGATAATCACGTCTGCTCCTGCCTCGTTAAGTTTTGTGATAGCCGGTGTATAATCGTCAGAACCTTCCATTACTTCCTCATGTGCCACAACTGTTGCTCCAAGGCTCTCATCACTTTCAATCATTTCTTTAATAAGCTGAGAAGTATTTGTTCCCCAGTCAGTCATAATAGAAATGATTCCGATATTTTTCTTTCCAAGATCATTAACTGCAATATCCACGCTGGCTTCTGCCTCTTTGGAAATAATAGTATTATTTCTGAAAATATAGTCTCCGATTCCTGCATAATCCGGATGTGAAGAAGACGGGGAAATCTCAATAATTCCGTTTTCCTGATAAATAGGAGCTGCTGTCATACATACGCCAGATGCAAAATGTCCGATTACTCCTGCCGCTTCTTTGTCAGAAACAATCTTCTGCGCGATAGTTGTCGCTTCCTCAGAAGTGTTTTTGTCATCATATGCAATGATTTCAATCTCTTTGTCAAGCACTCCGCCTTTCTCATTCCACTGCTCTGCCATCATGGTAGCCGCATTGTTAAATCCGATTCCGTACTCAGAGTTATCGCCTGTCATAGGTCCGGCAACTGCAATTTTGATCGTATCCTCAGAGCTTGTTTCTTTTTCCTTTAATGCCCTTTCTTCTGTCGCCGTATTTTCTGCTTTCTTTTCTGTTTCCCCACAGCCAGTTAATAACCCACCAAACACGACTGTTCCAGCCAATACAACACTGAAAATTCTTTTTTTCATCCCGTTTCTCCTTTTTATAAATTTTTCTAGGTTACACTTGATTTATCTTTCATCGACCATAATATGGAGAATCACTTCATCTGTCTCTTTCATTCCATCACGAGCCAGTTCCACTACCCCATCTATCGTCTTCTGAAGATTATCTTTTACAATTCCATCTCCGGTCTCAAATACTGTTTTTTCACGTGCCAAAATACTTCCCATAATCGCTGCATCCACGCTAGAAGCAATCTTTGCTGCACAGGAAGCGCTGGCTCCATCGCAAATAATGCCAGATACATTTGCAAGAGTGTTCACAATTGTATCCGAAATCTGCTTTTCATCTCCGCCATAGAGATATGTAATCCCTGCTCCAGCACCAGCTGCTGCGCTTACAGCCCCACAATATGCAGATAAACGCCCAATCCTGTATTTCTGATAAATTGCAATCAAATTGCTCAAAATAAGCGCACGAATCAATTTTTCATGATCTGCCTTTAAATATTCTGCATACTCAATAACTGGAAGTGAAACTGTCATTCCCTGATTTCCGCTTCCCGAATTAACAACCACCGGCAACTCACAGCCACTCATTCTTGCATCAGAACCGGCTGCAGCTTTTGCCTTTGCTCGTACTTTTACATCATCTCCGTAATGAGCTAACAGCATCTTACCAATATTTGCGCCATACTTTTCATTAAGTCCCTTTTGGGAAATTTCTGTATTACATCGGATCTGTTCCTCAATAAGACCTTGTACTTCTTCAACAGAAATCGTATTCGCAAAATCAAGAATATTTTTTACATTTAAACATGTATAATCAATTTCGTCTTTTTCTTCTTGAGGTTTATCTTCAAATAATACCTTTCCATTTTTTGTAATCTTTATAATCCCCAAATGGTTTCGGATAAGCTCTACCTGAACTACGTCCTCTCCCGCATAAACCGTTTCAATAATGTGTAATTTTTCCGTAGTATCCAAACATTTTACTGTACACATTTTCTCATCAAGCAACTTTCTAACTGTCTCTAATTCTTGCTCGGTAACATCTGTAAGAACCTCCAGTTCCTTGTTGGAATGACCTCCAACCGCACCCGTAACAGCAGCCGCTTCAATTCCTTTTAAAGATCCTGTCATTGGAACTACAACGCTTTTTGCATTCTTTATAATATTTCCGCTGCATCCAATCACAATTTTTTCTGGCATTTTTCCAAGAATTTCTCTTGCTTTTGCTGATACATATGCAATGGCAATTGGTTCTGTACATCCCAATGCTTTTACAAGTTCCCCTTTTAAAACACATATCATATTTCGTCGTATTCTCTGTTCCATTTTTCACACCTCTGTCCGCTTCCTTATGTCTAAAATTATATGATAGTATATATCTCTTTTCAACACTTTTATGCATATTGCACTATTTTCAGCATATTTTACATTAACTAAATATGCAATATACACATATTTTGTTCAATCAGTACACTTTTTCTCATCATATGTTCCATTTTGAAACACGCAATTATTTTCTGGCAATTTATTTTGCATTATCAAATCCACACTAAAAACATATACTTTATTTCTATTACCCGAATTTTTTTCGGTAATCTCTTATATAATATATTTTTCAGATATATAAAAAGGATGTGGAAAAATCCACATCCTTTTTACACAAAATTTTATAATTTACATAATATAATCATCTTCTACGATACTCTCCCGTTCTCCATTTCATACACCACATCCGCCACGTTCATGGTAGATTTCCTGTGTGAAACAAGAACCACTGTCTTTTTATCTGCCTCTTCACGAAGCGATTTCAAAATAATGCCTTCATTCAGTGAATCCAGGTTTGAGGTTGGTTCATCCATAAGGATAAAAGGTGCGTCATGGAGAAAGGCCCTGGCTATTCCTATCCTCTGTTTTTCACCTCCGGAAAGTGTGTCGCCCAGCTCTCCGACCTCTGTATCATAGCCTTTGGGAAGGCTCATAATAAAATCATGAACCGACGCTTTTTTTGCAGCTTCCATAATTTCCTGTCTGGAGGCGCCGGGTTTTCCCACTGCAATATTATTTGCTATGGAATCATGAAATAAATGTGTTTCCTGTGTTACATAGCTTTCCGTATCTCTCAGACTGCATGTGGGAATCCCGCGCACATTGGCTCCGTTTACAGAAACCTCACCTGAATCTGCATCCCAGAACCTCATCAGAAGCTTCAGAAGTGTAGATTTACCACTTCCACTGGCTCCATGTATTCCCACAATTTTACCGGCCGGAATTTTAACAGAATAATCTCTGAGAATTTCTTCTTCCTCATAGGAAAAGGTTACATGGGACGCTTCTGCCCCGGCAAATAGCATCTGCGCAGAACCCTTATGGGAAGTGTTTTCCTGTTCTTTCTTCAATTCGTGAAGGTTCTTTTCTCCCTCATAAATTTCTTCTACCTGAGGTTTTTCTTCCAGAACGGACAGTACCCGTTCTCCGCTTGCCAGCGTCTGATTCAGATTATTGGACAGGTTTGAAAGCGCTATCACCGGACCAAAGGAGCCCATCATGGCTATGGTGCAGATAACCACTCCGTCAAGCTCTGCCGACTGTTTTCCATAAAGATACAACATAAAAAACAACATTCCAAAGGATGCCAGAAGAATCACCAGATTTGTGACAGATCTCTGCCCGCCCTCCATGCGGCTTAGTTTTTTCTGTTTTTTAATCAGCTCCGCAGACTTTTCTTCCATCTGTCTTTCACGATTTTTACCCTGACCATACTGTATTGTCTCATCCAGTCCTCTGAGGGAATCCAGCACATAGCTGTTCAACTCACCGAATTTCGCGCGGAACTCCATTCCGGTATTTCCCCCTCTTCTCCCGTTCCACAGAGGAATGAAAATACCCACAATCAGATAAGCGCACAGCGCAAAAATCCCCGCTCCCACATGATAGCTTCCTATAAAAAGTACCATCATAAAAGAGGTAAGAAC
>NZ_HF999120.1:0-8426 GCF_000433815.1 Blautia sp. CAG:257 | reverse complement strand
CATATACCAGACCTTTCCGCCGCTTTTCTGTACACAGTGCAGCTGTTCTCCTACAAGACAATCCCTCTGTCTTTCATACTGCATTTTTTTACAGTTGTCCCGGCTGTTTTCAATCATTATTTAGTAAGTCTAATCTAACTTAAATATGTATACCACAACTAACTGTAAGTTGTCAACAACTTTTATATTGCTAACCATAACTGAGCAAATACAAAATTTTCACAATGGAATCTGTGATATGCGGATACCAAAAAGCCTTAAACTCTGGCTGTGCATCTCATAAAAACAAAAGAGACATCTCAATTACGAAATGTCTCTTTGTCGCTGCTGTATCAATGATTATCTCAGATATTCTGCCAGTACATAAACTCTGGCTTTTGTCAGTTCCGATCCCTTTAAATTTTCCAGCATAGGCTGCATGCTTCCGCCTGCTGCCTCACGGCCTGCCGCTGCCACAGCTGCCTCCTTTTCTTCAATCCAGGCAATCTCTTCATCTGTAAGCTGCTCCATTGTGTCTGCTGGAAGAATAGCCTTTAGTCTTCCCCAGATAGAATTCAGCTCATCATCCCAGAGCTTATAAAGCTCTCCTGACAAGATATTAATATCCTCCTGAGTCAGAGCACTGTCTATCCTGCCCTGAAGATCTGCTGCCTTTGATTCTGTTTCTGCCAGCTCGGCATCAATATCTGAAGTCTCCTCCGTCACCGGAGCCGAGCCTTCTTTTACTGCGCTGGAAAAGCCCTGCTGGGCAGCCTCATTATAAAGTCCGATAAATGGCAATGAAGTTTCCTGAAGATTTGCCAGATCCAAATATCCAACCCAGCTTCGATATCCTTCGGGAAGCTCCGCTATGGGCGCTCCCTCTATATAAAACAGTATATTCTCTGCGTTATCCAAACCATAAGGTTCGCTGTACATATTTTTTATTCCCTCAATAATTTCCTCTGTACCCGGTTCCTGTTCACACTGAAGATTCTGAAGCTGAGCTGAATAAGTATACTCATTTACCTGAACCGGCTCTGTAAACTGTCCTGAAAAATTACAGACATATCGTGTTCCATTTGGATTTCCCTCTTCTGTGAATCCTATATCTGTGTCATGATAATATCCCTCAAAAGTTCCATCCTCATGGATTGTAAGAACCGTTGACCACGCACCGGCCCCACTGCAAAACAAAAATTCCCTATTTGCCACATCCTCATAGGAAAATCCTCCATCTGCCAGTACTGTATCTGTCTGTGTTACAGATATCAGCCCTGCGGCACAGATAATCGCTGCCAGTCCTGCTGTTTTCTTTCTCATAGTATTTTTCCTCCTGTTTTTCATTTATGATAAATTTTTATTTATTACAAAAATATTTCCGTGTCCCCTTTCATCTCATTCTTCCTGTCCCAAATCAGATGATCCGAAAATATCTGTTCTATTCACACAGACTCTCACTGTAGTTCTGTATTTTTTTGTCTCTGATGCAATTTATCGCTGTACTTTCTGTATTATTTTTTACGAAAGCTATAAATTCACCTTTTTATTGAATCCCTGACTGCTATCCTGATTATATCAGCATTGTCATACTTTTTCTACCGTAAAACCCAACTGATTATACATTCATGTGCCGTTATATAAAAATTACTGCTTACTCCATTCCCGGAAATCTGGTCAGAATCCCTTTCCATTCATCTTCGGCTATGTCATTTTATCCTGTATATCCCGTTTTTTTGCATATATGCCCGAACACCTGGCAGAATAATATCCCGTGAACAATAAATAATATTCTCCTGTTTTTACAGTGGTGTTATACGCCGGGAAATGATACAATAAACCTAATAAAACCAATAAGGAGTCAGGCTATGGATTTTACAAAAGCAGCTCACGTTTTTCAGAAATATTTAAAAGATTATGATCAGAATAACGATAAAGTCCGTCTGAAGATCGTCCATACTTATGGTGTGGTAAAGCAGGCGGAAGAGGTATGCCGCCGGAGAAATCTGGATGAAGAAACTGTATCCCTTGCCAAAATCATTGCTCTTCTCCATGATATCGGACGGTTTGAGCAGTTAAAACAATTTGACAGTTTTGAGCCAACAACCATGGATCATGCCGCCTATGGCGTGCAGATTTTATTTGAGGAAGGAATGATCCGTCGTTTTATGCCGGATGATCGCTGGGATGAAATCATTCGCACTGCCATTGCAAAACACAGTGATTTTGTTCTGGAAGGAGTTTCTGATCCCTGTGCGCTTTTCCATGCCCGGCTTATCCGCGACGCAGATAAACTGGACAACTTCCGGGTAAAGCTTGAAGATGATCTGCTCACCTTTATGGGAATGCCCGGCGAAGAGATTGGAGCCCTTGAAATCTCCCCAAAGGTTTATGAAACAGTATTCCGCAGCAGCACCATTCTGTCCGCTGACCGGATCACAAAAATGGATTACTGGGTATCCTATCTGGTTCATATCTTTGACCTGAACTTTAAGGAAAGCATGGACATTGTTGCGGAAAACAATTATATTGAAAAACTGGTTCACAGAATCCCGTATACCAATCCTGTCACTGCCCGTCAGATGCAGGAAATCCAAAAGCATGCGCAGGAATATATAAAAAAATTTAAAGGGGTGTAAACACCCCTTTAAAATTCCTGTCATTCCGATAATACTTTCTGTTTTTATTCTGCTTTCGGATATTTATTACAAAAGAGACAGTATGTCGGCTCGTCTTCCTCAATTTCCGGGAATCTTCCGAAAAGAAATGTCTACTTCTTATACTTCCATTTTCCTGCCAAAACAGATACTCCTACTATCAAAATTGTGTATATAATTGAATCTCCTAAAACTGTAATTCGCAGAGCCATACTCACCGCAAGTAAGCTGCTGTACCCAAAAACTAATTGTCTTGACCTTTTTCTGTAATACCTGCTGTCTGCCTTTAATAGAGAATGTATCGGATTATCTACAGGAGAAAACAAGGCGATCACACAAATGAAGCATATATAAATCACAAGTATACTATCTGGTGAAAATACATTGATCTTTCTTACTAGCATTGCAATATTCACGATTCCTACAGAAATCATACAGCATTTTATTTCTGTATCAGCATGATAACCGCCTGCATACGGGCGCAAAAAATATATTTCTAAAAAGACCAAGATACTAAAACAAAATTCGTGCCACAAAACACCGGATATTGCAATTGCAAAAAAATTTAATAATATCCAAAAAAACTGATTTAAACCATACTGAATAATCTCCTTTTCGTTCTGATTTTCACATATTTGATTTGATATTGTCCTACTCCATTCACTTATCATTCATTTTTCTCCCCCAAAATGTCACGCCTTTAAAAGTTCCTATCCCAATATTCTCCATTAAAAACACTGTTTTTCATAATTTACAGATTACCCCGTCTTCCATTTCATAAACCTCATCGCAAAGAACATCAATATCTTCCCTATTATGACTGGCCAGAATAATCAGTTTATTTTCTTCTTTCATTTTTAACATAAGTTCCCGGATCTCTCTCACTCCATTTTTATCCAAGCCATTCATAGGTTCATCCAGAATCAAAATCCCCGGATCTTCCATAATGGCTTGCGCAAGGGCAAGTCTCTGGCGCATGCCCAGTGAATATTTTCCAACAGGACGCTTCAATGTGGGATCCAAACCAACTTTTCTGAGAACAGAATAAAGATATTCTTTATTCTTTTTGTTGCGCAAAGTATAAAGAAATTCCAGATTATGATATCCACTCCATGTCCGCAAAAAAGCCGGTTCCTCAATAATAATCCCCGCATCGGTCAGCATATCCTTATCTTTCCCCATAACCTTACCATTGACAGTTATGGTTCCTTCATCGCAGGAAAGAAAACCACAAATAGATTTAAACAAAACAGTCTTTCCAGAACCATTATGTCCAACAAGTCCATAAATTTTGCCACTCTGACAGGAAAGAGAAACATCCCTCAAAACTTTGTTATCTTTAAAACTTTTACTTACATGAGATACTTCGATCGCATAATTCTGTCTGTCCATATATTTTCCTCTGTACAAGTTATAATAATAAAAATTCAGTCTTCTTTGCTAAATAAAAACTCCACATTATTTACACGCCATATTATCAATATGCTGAATATTAAAATCCCAATACATAATGCGCATACAATATAAGTCAGTGAAGGTCGTGTATAATAATTATACATTTTTGTCCCTATATTAGTTGTTTGTATCCAGCTGACCGGAGCAAATGCAGATATCTTTTGAATCATTGCAGGATTTGCATTATGAACAAGATAAACCATACTGATCATTGCTACCGCCGCTGCTATTGCCCAGTAGCGATTCAATATTAAACAAATTGCGAACATAAAAACACCTGTAAATGCAATTACGAAAGTACCAATAAACAATGTCAAAATAGTCAGTTCCTGTGGTGAATACTTTTGTATAGCGGAATATGGCACTTCAAATAAAAACCCATAATGTGCAGATGCATTTGTCAAAGCAGCGGTATGCAACAGTTTTCCCCATTCCAGTTTCCATTCACAATGTCTGATGATCCACAGTATACTGACAGATAAATGAAAAAACATCAAAAATAATGACTGAAAAATAATTGATACAATCTGCCCGATTGCCCATCTTTTTCTCCCTATACGCACTATTTGATACATGTAATAATGTTGCATAAAAGGTATGTCTGAAAACATGTATACTACCCCTAGCATAAATAAAAAAATAAAATATATATTAGAAAACAGAAATGGCAACAGCCATGGTGTTGATGGATATTTCACGTCCTGCGAAAATTTAATCACTGGCTGAACATAAATATAAAGGATATAAGTTTCTAAAATCAAAAGTGTATACATTCTGCTCTGCCGGAGTTTCTGTAAAAAAATTTGAATTGAATAATGTAGTTGTTTCATGCTTTTATATCCTTTTCTTTAATCTGATATAACTTATTCCACATAGAGCCATAGTCGTACAAAGACTCAGCCCCAGCGCCCACAGAAACATTTTTCTATCGTCTCCAAACATTTGATACCTGGCATCAAAAACGCTTTGAATACTCCACATACTGTTTTTTTCTGTAAGTTTTGCAGAAAACTCAGTAATTGCCTGGTAACAAAATACAGGAACGGACAGAACCAGTAAACGATTGGTTATGTATAAAGAAGCAAATGCTGCTGCTTGTGAAAGGCTTCCTGCCAGCATCCCCCATTGTAATCCGTACGAGACAAGCCATAATACATATCTCTTTTCTTTAATCAGCCAGACATATCCCCCTGATGCTGCCAACTCTTTACAAATCTGAACGTCCGCCCATGGCATATGCAAAGAACAAAGAATGCCAAACACTCCACATCCTGCTGCCATAACCACTACTGAGGACAAAAATATTGTTGCTGCTTTAGAAATTACATAATGTTTCAATCCACCGCGTATTACAGAATAACGAATATACCCGTTTTCCAATTCATCACTATAAACTGTTCCATAGGAAAACGCACAAAATACAAACGCAAGTAAGAATCCTACCCCATATGTCCCATATAAAAAATTAGAAATAACTGTTGTCTGTATATTTCCACTGATTGAAAAAAATAATGCAACAGTTACCCCTATTATCCCCATGTAGGTTTCTTTCTTTATAAATACTCTTCCTATATCTGTTAAAAAATATCCTCTGCCTCGGTTTGATTTTATCAAACAACCACTTCCTCTCCTGTCTGCGCATCCAGAAATGTATATAGTGTGGTTTCGTACTCATTTTCTGTTTCACTATCTATACCTTTTTCGTGAATTTCAAATAACCATACCGGACGTAATTCATAATCTTCCACACCTACTGCGACAGGCATATAATATAACTTCGCACGGTTTACATAATAAGATGCAGATGTCAGTAGATTCCCATATTTATCCGATATCTTTTCTGCTAATTTATCAAATTCCAGCAAACTCACTTTTTCCCCCGATTCAGTAATACTATATACCTTATTTACATATAATCCCTCCACTCCTCTGGAAGAATACACCGCCTGAACAGGTCTGTTTGTAACTCCATCATCTGGAAACGTCTGATTTCCATAATAAATTGGCAGCCCTTCATATACCTGTTCTGCAAAAAAATAATAACAGTCGTCTTCTTTATTCCATTCCCGTGGTTCACTTATAGAATTATCGCCTGCCTTGTCTGCTATAATTTCCTGTTGCTGCATAGTCTCTGCATCCAGGGCATAATATTCATAATTTGTTTCTCCTAATTCATACCCGCATCTATTGATCATATCAACAATGTACTGAAAAGCATCCTCCGAACTGATATAACTAAAATTATTTTCTTGACTATAATTGTCTGCGTTAAAAACGTCTGTTTTTTCAACACGAAATACATTCAAAATATCATCAAAAAACGGAGTTGTATAAGTTAGTATCGTATCCAGGTTCAAGGTACTTCCATCTTCAAGCGTATAATAACTGATATCTACTGTTTTCCCTTTCCACTCAATACTTGATATATCTTGATCAACTATTGCAATATCAGCAGCAATTTCCGATATAGCCTGTTCAGATTTTGGATACTGCAATTTGGCAGTTCCTGTTTTTATTTTTGAAAAATCAAGTTTCTCTGGGACTTCAATATTTGTTTCAAATGTCACACCATTCTGTTTATTTATATATTTTTCTGGAAAAATATTCTCAGATGCCATAACCATATTTTGTGATATTAATGGCATAAACAAACACACATAAAGAACAGCCATAAAAATTTTTTTATAATTCATTGCACAACCTCCCTTGTTAAAAAAAGGAGGATATATTCCTCCTTTTTCTGCCATTGAACGGATTACGGACAATAATATCCTTTTACAGTCACACGCTTACTCTGAGCCTCTGATTTCATATAATAATATTCTCCTCCAGGAGCTGTCATATTATATTGAGCACTCTGACGTATTCCTGCTGTAGTACTTACCAAAAACCTTTGTCCCGAATAAATATACTCTTTGTCCAAATTATACGATCTTACATAAATCCCTGCTTTATCAGCACTAAATTCCTGGCCTCTAAAATAGGCAAATGTATCTCCATCATCTGTTTTCCTCTCTCTCTTTGACAATGGATCCTGAGACCCGGTTCCACCAACCGTAACGGTAAACGGTATTGTTCCTGCATGAACTGTGGAACTACTACAAATCAACGTTGTAGCTAAAACCGCTGCACATAATAACTTTTTCATCATTCGTCCTTGCCCCTTTCATTCATTTTATTTAATTGTTTTACTGTCTGTGGAAGTTCAGGCTGATATCCCAAGAAAGGACAGGTTGTATTGGCATCTCTTACGGCTATCCTCTTTGCTATGTACCTCAATACCTTGTTCCCATTTGTAGAAGTTCTCTTATCCATTGGCTTACACCTCCCTTTAAAGTGATTGAATTGTAACATACAATTATTGACTTTTTACATGATTGTCAAAATTCGCCCATGTTTTTGTCAAAATCAGCCTCTGCTTTTTATATACAAAAAAAGAGACTCATCATAAGTCTCTTAGTTTTTGATCTGCGACATATACAAAAGAACCTGAACGCAAAATCTATCAGATGTATAATCTGTTTTAATTTCTCCTCCATTGGCAAGAACCACTTTTTTTACATTTTCTAATCCGATACCATGTATTGCAAGTTCTGTCTGAGTTGTCTGCAGTCCATTTTTCTTTTCAAGGATTTTTCCTGAATAGCTGTTTTCTATAAAGATTAATAACACCTCCTGTTTTATTTGCATTTTTATGGTCAACAACTTTTCCTCCGACTTACTGGCTTCTCTTACTGCATTGTCTACTAGGTTTCCCAAAATAACACAAATATTAAAATTATTGAAATATAGATCTTCCGGAATATTTATCTGAACATCTACCTGATTCAGCGTACTGTTTGCTTTCTGTAGCATGTAATTCAATACTCCGTCTATTTCCCGGTTTCCTGTAGTTGAATATTCTTTTGGATTTAGCATAAATTCCTTCATACTGCTTAAATATTTTATCATGTCGTTATTATTATTTTTTTTAGCCATTGCAGATAATTCAATGATATGATGTTTGATATCATGTCTCAATGCTTTCACCCGCTCTTCTGATTCTCTGGCTACATCTAACTGATAAGAATAAACTTCCAGCATCTGTTTAAATACCTGCTCATTCATACGTGCAGAATAAAATTTAAGCAATGAATGATACAGATAAAAAATGAGAATATTAATAAAAAGAAGTGCCAGTGCTGCAAAAATAACAATTCCTTTTATTTCATGTACAGTAATAACCAGATAATATATGTATACAGTACTGATAACAGGAACCATTAAAAGCGCAATCATATTTAATGTCGGTAATGTAATTTCTTGTTCTGATTTTGTTGTCCTCTGGATAATAAT
>NZ_HF999119.1:0-1852 GCF_000433815.1 Blautia sp. CAG:257 | reverse complement strand
GAGCCAGATTTTGGCTTGAAATTTTTATCAAGCCTAAAACATCTTGACTTGTTCGGCTATCAAGATTTCCTGTTGGTTCATCAGCAAGGATAATAGCAGGTTTAATTGCCAAAGCTCTTGCTAACGCTACACGCTGTTGTTGTCCGCCAGATAACTGATTTGGCATAAAATATTTTTTATCTTCTAATTTTAATAATTTAAGAATTTCTTCAACATAATCATCATCTGGTTTTATACCGTCCAGCTTGATAGGAAGCACAATATTTTCATATACATTCATAAGTGGCAAGAGATTATAGTTTTGAAATACAAAACCTATTTTTCTTCTTCGATAAACAGTTAATTCATCACGAGATAATCCCGATATATTTCTTCCGTCAATAATAACTTCTCCAGAAGTTGGATTATCCAAGCCACCAAGCATATGTAGTAAAGTAGATTTTCCACTTCCAGAAGTTCCAACAATAGCTAAAAATTCCCCTTTACAAATATCTAAATCTATACCGTCCAATGCTTTTACAGTATTCTCTCCCGTATTATAATATTTTTTTAAATTTCTAACTGATAAAATATTCATTCTTCATCTTCCTTTCTCTCTGTTTGCTCTAATAATAACAAAGACTTCTTTCTCAAATCTTTCTCAAAAGTGACAACTTTGACACAATTAAAGATTGAGAAAAAAGTCTTGATTAAAAATCACTACGGGATAAGAAAACTTCAACGGTAGTTCCTTTATTTAATTTGGATTTTATTTTTATATATCCTTGTTGTTTTCTTAAAACTTCTCTAGCCAAATATAACCCAATTCCAAAGCCCTGCTTATCTGTTACATTTGTTCCTCTGTAAAATCTTTGAAATACTTTTCCTTGCTCTTGCTCTGGTATGCCTATACCATTATCTATAATTTTTACACATACAAATGATTCATATAAAATAGACTTAATCGTTACTTCTGTATCATCTGGCGAATATTTTATTGCGTTTTCAATAATATTTGCAAAAACTTCCTCCGTCCATTTCAAGTCAGCAAAGACTTTATAATCATTATTTTCTGAACGAATATGAATATTTTTCCTCATTGCGTCCAATTCTACCGATTGACAACTTTTTTTAATTATCTTGTCTAATTCAATTATCTTAGGATTGACAGAAATAATTTCCTGTTCCGCATACGAAGATTTCAGCAATTCTTTCATAAAAAATTCTAGTTTCTCAGCATTTTTTTCGATTTTATCTGCTAATCGAAATGATGTTGATTCATTCACTTCCTCTTTTAACAATCCTGCATATAAAGTAATATTTGCAAGAGGAGTTCGTATCTGATGACTGATGTTAGAGAGTAATGATTTTATAGTATTACGTTCCTGCTCTGCAACTTCTTTTTGCATATTTGAAATTTCAACAATACGGTTTAGTCTTTCAGAAATAGCCGAATCTAAGGACTCATCATATATCATATCAATTTGTTTTCCGCCGAGTATTTCATCGGCTTTATTCAAAAAGTTATTATACTGAGATAACATCTTATTTCTATACCAGTAAATTACCAAGCCTAAAACAATGATATTCAGACCTACGATACCAATAAATACAAGAATGTGAATATCCATTTATACACTCTCCCATACATAGCCTTTTCCGTAAACAGTTTTTATATAAGTCGGATTAGAAGAATCATCTTCAAGTTTATCCCTTAATCGTCGTATTCCAACTGAAAGAGCATTATCTTCAACATACTCTGTTCCCTCTGGCCATACCCATTCAAGCAATCGTTCCCTTGTTAAAATTCTATTTGGATTTGAAATCAGTAAATACAAAATTCGCTGTTCTGTTTTACTCAATTCTATCTGTA
>NZ_HF999118.1:11335-12022 GCF_000433815.1 Blautia sp. CAG:257 | reverse complement strand
AGACAGACAGCAATCCTTTAGGGAAAGCTGTCTTTGTCATTCAGCTCTTTTTTTAAAACAGAAATATATTTTTTCAATTTTTGAGGAATAGGAGCGCCCATTCGCCCTGCGTTTTCAATGATGGATAAAAGTTCATTCAGAGAATACCATACTGTAATAAAAACACCCAGATAGAAATGGGAAGGATAGACGATCCCAAGGCTGGAAGCGGAATTGTGCAATAATCCGTCTACAGAGAAAGCGCTTCCGATAACCAGCCAGCACCCTGTCTTTTTCAGGATTCCCAGAAATCCTTTACGGGAATTCCATCCATAAGAGATATTATCCGGGTGCTCAATGCCTTCTTTACGGCTGGCGAGCATACCTGTGATATAATCAATGATCATAAGAAATAAAAGACTTAGGATCAACATACCAAAAGTCTGAAATTTTGAACCGATCCAGGTGAGCATACCTGATAATAAGAGCTGTATAGTGTGTTCAGATTTCATGTGAATTTTCTCCTTTCTGACAGAAATTCCTTCTTTACGCGGTTTATATATTGAACAGACAGATGCAATTTATCTGCGATTTCAGTGGTTGAATATTTTTCAGACAGAATAAAATTCAGTATTTTCTGTCTGGTTGGAGAAAGTGATCTCATATATTCCTGAAGTGAAAGATTAAGTTCTATAAAACCGAAGTCGC
>NZ_HF999118.1:2465-11220 GCF_000433815.1 Blautia sp. CAG:257 | reverse complement strand
GGCACAGATATTTGAAGTGGTTTTTCAGCGCATTTTGGATGAAACAAATGCATGCTCCTTCATTTTGGATATATTTTATGGAGTGGACAGCTGTCAAAAGAGCAAGGGTCAGCTCCTGCTGAGCATCCTCATATTCCATTGCATGACATTTGTATGCATACTTGCGAATCATGGGCTGAAATTTGAGAATTATTTGTTCCTGTGCAGAGGTATCGTCGTCCTTTGCCTGTTGTAATGTATGAATAAAAATAGTATTTTCCATGATTTTTCTCCTTTTGTTAGAAAGAAGAAAAAACAGTTGGATTTAGAAACTTAAATTTAGAAAAATATTATTTTAGATAACAAAAGTAAAGCGAATAAAAAAAGAATAGAAATAACGTGGTTTTAGTAAGAAACAGTAAAAAGGGAATCTCATTGGAACAAAGAGTGCTTGACATATACTTTTTTGGTATGTAAAAATAACCGCAGGCAAGCGAAAGGGGAGTTAATTGTGATGGTAAATATTGCTGTATGTGATGACGATACACAGTTTGCGGCTGAATTGGAAAACCGGATATTATCCTATGGAAAACAGAAAGCTGTCAGTTTAGATACAGAAGTCTTTTCAGATGGAGACAGTATTCTGCAGGCAATCCTCAACGGCGGACAGTATGATCTTGTTTATATGGACATTGAGATGGGTAATAGAAACGGGATCAGTACAGTGCGTGAGATAAAGAAAATATCTCCTGAGACAATGATCATTTATGTTACTTTTCATGAAGTTTATTTCACACAGATGTTTGAAACAGAACCTTTTCGTTATCTTGGTAAACCGTTGGAAGAGGAACAGTTTAACAGATATCTTGAAGAGGCTCTAAAGAGGATCAGAGAGTGCTTATGCTATTATACTTATACAACCGGACACAGTACCTGCCGGGTTCCTGTACGGGATATTTTTTATTTTGAGAGCCGCAGACGAAAAATTATACTTCATGGGAAAGACAGCACTGATATTTTCTATGGAAGATTGGGGGAAATACAAAAAGAGTTGGAAAAGGGCGGCCGTCCGTTTATCAGAATCCATCAGTCATATCTTGTAAATCCTTATGAAATAAACAGATATTATCCGGATAGAGTAGAAATGGTTGGGAAAATGCTTCTTCCTATCAGTGAGAGCAGGCAGAGAGAGGTGAAAGAAAAGTTCCATTCATTTCTGAGAGAGTTATAAACAAAAATGTAATCATTCTGTAATAAAATTTGACAAAACAGGCATTTCTGTGATAACATACGCAACTGTATGCAGCACAGAGATGCCTGTTTCCAGTTTTGGTACGGATATCGGGATATTTCTGATGAAAATAAGGATGAATAAAAAGGAGATTTCCATGATAAAAAAGATTGCAGCAGTGATGTTAAGTGTTTGTATGAGCACCGCCATGGCAGCAGGTGCGCAGGCGGCAGATTTTACCAGCGGTGAGGAAACGCTGGAGGGAACCTTTACTGACGGCAGCAAAGATGATCAGACAGGCGACATCAGTGAAATTGCAAATGATATTGTAGCTCAGGCTGAAGAGAAGGCTCAGGAATACCAGAAACTGAAGGAAGAGGCGGACAGGGCGGCTGCAAAAAAAGCGGCTGAGGAAAGAGCAAGAAAGGCGGAAGAGGAGCGTGTGGCTCACCGTCAGGAGATTGTGGATTTTGCAATGCAGTTTGAGGGCAATCCCTATGTATATGGGGGAACAAGCCTGACAAATGGGGCTGACTGTTCCGGGTTTATGATGTCTGTGTTTAAAGAGTTTGGATACGAGCTTCCCAGAGTGGCTGCGGCCCAGTATGAATCGTCACAGAAAAAAGAACTCAGTGATATTGAGGTGGGGGATCTTGTTTTTTATGGCAGCAATATTTATCATGTAGGGCTGTATATCGGAGATGAAAAGATCATTCATGCCAGCACCTCTGCATCAGGGATAAAAGTCTCTGATTATGATTTTGAAATACCGTCTGGTGTCGGAACTTATCTGAAATAATCGAGGGTTTGGCAAATTGCACAAAGCCTGTCGAAAAATGTGGATTGTATGGATTTTTGTACAAAAGTTATCCACTGTAAGAAAACGTGGAAAACCCTGTAAAATCAAGTTATGCACAAAGTTATCCACATTATCCACATGAATAACATGTGGAATACCTGATTTACATAAAAAGACAAGAAACAGATGTTTTGGTTAATAATGATAAAAATATAAAAATCGACAAAAACCAACAGATTTCTATTGACATTTTCAATGTGAAAATATAGGGAAATATTTTGTACAAAAGAGTGATTTTGCTGTTTGAAAGAATAATTATCTGACAATATTAAGAAAAGTTGGCATGTATAAACAAAATCACATCATATAGTATGCTGAACATAAGGTCATACATTTTATAGTGTTTTGAGTTATGGAAAAATAAAAATCCCCGGAAGAGAAATAAAATTCTCTTTTGGGGATTTTTACTGCATTGTGGATAAAGTTTAAAAAAGAATGTTATCCACAGGAATCTGCTGACGCAGCATTCTGTTTCATTCGTTTGATAACCTTCAGTCTTGTAAATTCCTCTCGCTCTTTTTCTTCCAGAGCATTCTGGATATCCCTGGTCAGTGTTTCGTATCTGGGGATTGTAATATTTTTAAGAGCGTTTGCCCGCTTTTGAGTTTTTTTGATGTTGGCGGCCAGGCGAATGGCTGCATTTTCGATCATGGAGAGCCGGATGGACAGCTCTTTTACTTTTTCAAACTCCGCCTTTGCCTGATCCAGAGACATTTTTGTACTGTAGTAGGCATAAGTGGGGGTGTTGGTACTCTGAGCGTCATATTCTACCAGTGGGATTTCTGTTCCCATAACGCTTCGGGTTTTGATCCGGATGGAGTTTTCCACAGGTACAGTATAGGAAATCTGCTGAACAAAAGCGATGCCGATTTCCATATTTGCCTTCTGAAGAGCCGCATATGCAGTCCGGAAGGTTTCGTCAATCTGTGTCTGGATATCCTTTGCCTGATCGATAAGCTCCATCATTTCTCTGATCAGGATGTTTCTTTTTTTGTCCATCAGCTCAAATCCCTGACGGGAAAGAGCAAGGGAATTTTTTGCAAGTATCAGATTTCCCTTGGTGGGAAAGGTATTTGGATCCAAGAAACCACCTCCCTTTCTTATCTGACGGTTTCTCTGTAATATTTGTTCAGAATCTTGGTATCAATACGATCCAGCTCTTCTTTTGGAAGAAGTCCAAGAAGCTCCCAGCCTTTATCCAGAGTTTCGGTAATGCTGCGGTTTTCTGTTTCTGTCTGTCCTACAAATTCCGCTTCAAAAGCCTTGCCGAATACAAGATAGCGCTTATCAAGAGGAGAGAGCTCATCCTCACCGATAACGGATGCCAGAGCTCTGGCATCGCCTACTTTTGCATAACAGGAGAAAAGCTGGTTGGCCACATCCTGATGGTCTGCCCGTGTGAAGCCTTCTCCGATGCCGTCCTTCATCAGTCGGGAAAGAGACGGAAGCACATTGATAGGAGGGTAAATTGCCTGCCCGTGAAGCTGACGGTCCAGAACGATCTGACCCTCTGTAATATATCCGGTAAGGTCAGGGATAGGATGAGTAATATCATCGTTAGGCATGGTAAGAATCGGAATCTGTGTTACAGATCCGGTGCCGCCCTGAACGATTCCTGCGCGCTCATAAAGTGTTGCAAGTTCGCTGTACAGATAACCCGGATATCCTTTACGGGACGGTATCTCGCCTTTGGATGAAGAAACCTCTCGCATTGCCTCACAGAAAGAGGTAATGTCAGTAAGGATGACCAGAATGTGCATTCCTTTTTCAAAGGCAAGATATTCTGCTGCTGTAAGAGCGATTTTCGGTGTCAGAAGACGCTCTACTACAGGATCGTTTGCCAGATTCAGGAACATGACAACATGGTCGGAAGCGCCGCTTTCCTCAAAGGTACGGCGGAAAAACTCAGCTACGTCATATTTTACACCCATTGCTGCAAATACAATGGCAAAGTTTTCATCGGAGTCGCTTCCCAGAGAAGCCTGCTGTACGATCTGCGCTGCAAGCTTGTCGTGGGGAAGTCCGTTTCCGGAGAAAATCGGAAGCTTCTGTCCGCGGATCAGTGTTGTCAGACCGTCGATAGCAGAAATACCTGTGTTGATATAGTTTCTCGGGTACTCTCTGGATACTGGATTCAGAGGAAGTCCATTGATATTCAGTTTTACTTCCGGGGCAATATCGCCCAGTCCGTCAATAGGCTGACCGATTCCGTTAAAGGTACGTCCGAGGATTTCCGGAGAAAGTCCGATCTCCATTGGATGTCCGGTCAGTCTTGTATGAGTGTTTGTCAGGGACATGCTTTCAGTTCCCTCAAAGACCTGAATAACAGCCTTGTCCTCGTAAATTTCTACAATACGGCCGATTTTCTGTGTTCCGTCGTCCATATGAAATTCTACGATTTCTTCATAGGACGCGTTTTTAACTCCTTCCAGAACAACCAGAGGGCCGTTTATCTCGCTTAATCCCAGATATTCGATTGCCATAAACTTTTCCTCCTGTCAGCCGTTTTTCCTTAATACGTTTTCATAGAATTCATCAATATCTTTTTTGTACTGGTCAAATTTCTCAAGTTCCTTGTTTGGAACGTCATATTTAATAGAAATGATCCGTTCAAAAATATTGTCCTCTTTCAATACGGAAACCGGCATGCCGCGGTTTACAAGGGCGCGGGATTTTTCGTACAGATAAAGGATGATCTCCATCATCTGGAACTGTTTTTCCATTGGAACACAGGTATCCTCGTCATGGAAGGCGTTCTGCTGAAGAAAGCCCAGACGGATCACTCTTGCGATTTCTAGAGTCAGCTTCTGATCGTCAGGAAGAACATCGCTTCCGATCAGCTTTACGATTTCCATCAGAGAGCTTTCCTGGTTAAGGATCGCCATGATCTGATTTCTGTCTGTGACAAATTTCGGGGACACATGGGTGCGGTACCAGGGGGAGAGATCCTCCAGATACTCGCTGTAGCTGGTAAGCCAGTGGATTGCCGGGAAGTGACGGGCATAGGCCAGAGACTTATCAAGTCCCCAGAAGCAGCGTACAAAACGTTTGGTATTCTGGGTAACAGGCTCTGAGAAGTCGCCGCCCTGAGGGGAAACCGCTCCGATAATAGAAACAGATCCCTCGGTTCCGTTTAAGTTCTGCATCATACCGGCTCTCTCATAAAAGGCAGAAAGCTTGGAAGCAAGATATGCAGGGAAGCCTTCCTCTGCAGGCATTTCCTCCAGACGTCCGGACAGCTCACGAAGGGCCTCTGCCCAACGGGAAGTAGAATCTGCCATAATGGCAACATCATACCCCATGTCTCTGTAGTATTCTGCCAGAGTTACTCCGGTGTAAATGGAAGCCTCACGGGCAGCAACAGGCATGTTGGAGGTATTGGCGATCAGAGTTGTTCTGTCCATCATCAGGTTGCCGGATTTCGGGTCGATCAGCTTGCTGAAATCCTCCAGAACCTGAGTCATTTCGTTTCCACGTTCTCCGCATCCGATATAGATGATAATATCAGCGTCAGACCATTTGGCAATCTGATGCTGTGTCATGGTCTTTCCTGTACCAAAGCCGCCCGGAACAGCAGCAGTACCGCCCTTGGCGATGGGGAAAAGTGTGTCAAGAATACGCTGGCCTGTAACAAGAGGAACGCTTGCCGGGAAACGGAGCTGCGTAGGTCTTGGGATACGGATAGGCCATTTCTGTGCAAGAGCAAGATCTTTTGTGGTTCCGTCAGGAAGCTCAATGGTTACAATAGGCTCCAGAATGCTGTATTCTCCGTCCGGAGCTGCCTTGATGACAGTTCCGTCCTGGATAGAAGGCGGAACCATGGATTTATGAAGAATGGAGGCTGTTTCCTGTGTCTCGGCAATGATCGTACCGGGACCCACAACATCCCCCTCCTTAACTGTAATATGAGTGTTCCATTTTTTCTGTGTATCCAGAGAATCTACACTGACACCTCTGGAAATATATTTTCCGGAGGATTTTGCAATTTCCTCCAGAGGACGCTGGATTCCGTCAAAAATGTTGTGGATGATTCCAGGTCCCAGAAGAACAGAGATGGCGTCGCCTGTTCCTGTAACGGTTTCCCCCGGACGAAGCCCTGTGGTTTCCTCAAAAACCTGGACGGTGGTCATTCCCTTTTTCAGGCCAATGACCTCTCCTACCAGGTTGTCCTTTCCTACATAGACCATCTCGGAGATTTTGAATCCGGGATCGCCTTTCAGATAAATAACCGGGCCGTTGACACCGTAGATAATACCTGTTTTACTCATTCTTCAGCCCTCCGTCAAATTTGAATTCCTTTCGCATGGATTCCAGTCCTTCCAGAAAAGAGTTGTCGATCATGATATTTTTCTGAGGAATAGCAGCGCGGATACCGCCGATAAAATCATCTGAAGAAACAGTAAGCTCTGCTCCTGTTTTCTGAGAAAGAGTTTCAAGCTTACTGCTGTCACCGGAAGATAAAGAAATCTGAATCTCATCCTCACCGGCAAAGGATTTTACTTCCCGAATCTGTTTACAGAGATAATCCATATATTCAGGAGTTTCCATAAAAGCCTGTGCTTTCTGTTTTACTTCTGCAAAAAGAGCTTCTTTCAGCTCTTCCTGTTTTCTGGACCAGCCGCGTTTGAGAGTGATCTGTTCTGCGGACAGAGCCTTGTTGATCTCCCTGCGGACATGTTCCGCTTCGGCCTTTACCTCAGCCTCAGCGCTTTGTCTGCGGGCTGTTTTATGATCTTCCAGCATCTGAGAAAGAGATTCTCTGTGCTCCTGGATCGCCTTTGCGGCATCCTCCTTTGCTTCCTCAACAGAGACCTCATAGAAATGCTGCAGCTTTTCATCTATTGTCATGTTTTCACCTGCCTATAATTTCAGTCCGATTGCTTCGTTGACATATGAAGTGATAAAATCCGGTTTACGTCCTGTTCCGTGCCTGTCAGGAATTTCAATGATCAGGGGAGTTTTGTGGTGAAGCCGGACTTCATCAATGATCTCCGGGAATTCCCGTCCAAATTTTTCCGTAAGGAGAATGATCCCGATTTCCTTGTCTGCAATAGTGCGCTCCAGGGCTTCCCGGAGCTCATCACGTTCATGGACAACCACGCCCTCGACACCTGCCAGGCGCATGCCTGTGTAGGTGTCGATGTTGTCGCTGATTAAATACATTTTCATAAAATATGCCTCTTAAAGTTTACCAAGGATCATAAAGGAAATGATCAGTCCGTAAAGGGCGATACCTTCGGCCATAGCTACGAAGATAATAGATTTACCAAAAAGAGAACCGTCTTCGCTGAGGGCTCCAAGCGCAGCGCTTGCGGAGCTGGCAACTGCGATACCGGAACCAAGACCGGAAATACCTGTAACAAGGGCAGCTGCAATATAGCCAAGACCTGTAGCCAGACCGCTGTTGCCTGATGCAGCCTGTACGCTTGATGTGCCTGCAAACATTACCACAGAGGCAACAAGGATTACGCCAAAGAACATAAAGCAGTTTGCTGCAAGTGTGCGTTTATAGCGTTTTTTGTTTTTCTCACCAAGGAAAAAGTAGCTCACAGGTAAGATGATGCTGAGAATCAGTGCGATTGCTGTTACGATTTGAATGATCATTGTCATGGTAATATCCTCCTGAAAATAAAATTATTTTTACGGGAAAAATCCCGGCTGTTTTTATTAAGCGTTTGCTTTCTGTCCCTTTTTCTTAAAAGGAAGGAACTCGCGTCCGTTTCCTGCATAGAAGCGGCTGAAGATCTCGTAGTATTCCAGACGAAGAACCTGGATACCAACGATCAGACCCTCCATGGCGCACACAAAAATGTTGCCCAGAACAATAACGATCCAGTTGGGACTGCCGCCCTCTGTAGCTCCTGCCAGCATCAGGACAACCTCCATCATTGCCGCGTGGCTTACGGCGAAGGCTCCGATACGGAGGAAAGAAAGGGTGTTGGACAGATAGCTTAACAGTACCTCAAAAAGTTCAAAGAAGCTCTGAACAAAGAACATTCCTTTCTGTTCAGGAAGGATCTGTTTCTTTTTTTCTACCAGGTTGGTAAGAGGCTCCTTCAGGAACATCAGAATCAAAGGTACGCCGAACATAACTGCCAGAACAGCTGCTGCGGGAAGCTTTTTGCCGGAAACAAGAAGCACTGCGGACAGAGCAATGGAACCATAAAATACAAGCCCGGCAACAGCGTTGCTGTCAAACCATGTACGTTCTGTATCATGATTGCGGACAGCATTGATGATATTAAATACCATACAGATCAGGATCAGAAGCATTCCGAATCCGATAGCGATGACAAATACTGCATTCAGCCGTCCTACCAGTGGAACGTCCATCATTGCCTTCATGGGCTTCAGCCATATGGCGTGGAGAATTTCTTCAAATCCAAAGATGCTTCCGTACATAAATCCGAAAAAGGTGGAAAAAACTCCGGCGCAGCTGATAATGCCTGCAAGATCCATATGCTTTTTCTTATACAGGAACAGACCGCCAAGGAAAAGGATCAGTCCCTGCCCCACATCTCCGAACATGGCTCCGAAGATCAGGGAATAGGTAATAGCCACAAACCATGTGGGATCCAGCTCATTATAAGCAGGAAGACCGTACATTTTTACATACATTTCAAAAGGCCGGAACAGCTTCGGATTGTGAAGCTTGGTTGGCGGAGTCTTTTTGGCCGGTGACTCTT
>NZ_HF999118.1:0-2297 GCF_000433815.1 Blautia sp. CAG:257 | reverse complement strand
GGATATCAAAGCTTGAAGAGCAGGCGTCCAGGGCAGCTTTTGCAGAAACAATATCCTGACAGTTATCTTTAAGGAAACTGTCGGCAGCTTTCTGGTTGGCATCCAGACCTGCGTGGATTTCTTTGTGACGCTGCTCCAGTTTTGAAAATGCCTCCCTGGCAGTACCGGTATAGCAGTCGGGAACAAAGATCTGTTCAAAATGCATGGATGAATAGACGGCATGTACCTTATGAGCCTGATGCTTTGGCACAAAATAAACACCGTAAATATACTGCTCATTATCACTGCATTTGATAAACAGAGTATCCAGGGTATCATAAATGTATTTCTCGAATTTCTGGAAATACTGTTTTTCAATCCGACCGAACCGGTAATGGATATAACTGAAGTTCAGAATTTCAGATACATCATAATCAAGATTCTGGAAGGGACGGATGATCTTCAGGGAATCCAGCATTTCAGCATGTTCTGCTTTCAGCTTCTGACGGACGTCAGCAAGATGGCCGGATTCTTTCTGGAGCCTTCGGACCACAGAGACAGCGGTTTCTGTATCCATCTTTTTGGGTGTGATGCTTTTCGGGTCTTCCAGTTGTTCATAAAAACTGTTAATGGAAGTGAGGGCTTCACGATAAGGATTGATTTCCAGAAACGGTGACAGATTGGCAACCTCTGTCAGCTCAGAAAGAGCATTTTCCAGATGGATCTCATATTTGGAAAGATAGGTTTCTGTCATTCTGTCAATATCTGCCTTTGGTCCTGTGATGCTCAAAAATTTCATTTTTTCAATCACGATGTTACCTCCGGGTTGTTAATTATTACGAATAAACTGAAGCGCTTCTTCAGGCTGTACACCGTACCGTACACATTCAATGGCAATGGTCAGACGGTTTACTTCATGCTCTTTGTGATACATATAGGAGTAGAGAAGAGCCACGGAATAAGGATCTCTCCGGGCTTCTTTTTCCAGAGTACTGCGGAGCATACAATTATAAAATTCCTCAAGATTATGTGCTGCCAGATGTTCGTATTTTTTGCCGTAATAGGTTTTGCGGAATAAGGGCCGTGCCTCTTCATAGGAGGCGGCTTCCACAAGGGTGTTGATTTCTTCTTTTTTCAATTTGTAATTCATTGGTATCAGCAGGGCGTAGATATCTGCCGGCGCCATATGAAAATACCGTTTGGACCGGAAAATAAACTGCAGATTCAGCATATCGAATTTTTCTCCATATGCATGAGTGATCTGTTTCAGATCATTTCCGGAAAAAAGTTTTTTGCGGACATTCCAGATCTGCGTAAAATAATACAGGTCAAGAGCCATGCCGTAGTCAAAGAGCAGCGCGCTTTCGTGATTCTGGATCTGAGACAGAGGCTGATAAAATTCATTGCCCTTTAATGCCGTGATAAATTCTTCCATAGAGGTACAGGCGATCAGCCTGTCAAGATCCATATTGGAGTGTTTACGGAAAAAATCACGGTACGGTGTCACATCTACAGGATCTGTGTTTCTGTGATCAAACAGGTCTGTCATGATCTCCTTCAGAACACGAATCTCATAGCGTTTGGAATAAAGATCCAGGAATTTGCGCTGCTCCGGATTGGAAAACTGATAGATACGGGAAAAATTGTTAAAAACAGAAGCTTTTAACAGTTTTTCAATCTGTCCTCTGTGGAGAGTGTTTTCATCCAGAGAAGCCCAGGCCTCTTCGTATTCCTTTGTATGCTTCAGATAAGTGATCACCTGAGGAACACTGGATAGCTGAAGAATTTCCTGAAACTGTTCTTCCGTTGTCAGCTTACTCTGCATGGCGCGGATCTTTGCTGAAATCCCGCTGTAGGAGAGGAGATTTCCCATGCTGTCTTATGCCTCCTTTTTCAGTTTGCAAGAAGCTTCCGGAATAAATGCTCTGAAAGGGTTTCGTGATTCTGGCTGTAATAACTGTCCAGTTCACAGAGAGCAGATTCCATCTGACTGCGCAGTTCAGAAAGCTCTTCGTTTTTTTTCTGTTCCAGACTGCTGCGGAGCTCCTGAATCTTTGTATTGGTCTCCTGTTCCAGAGCAGCGTCAAATTCTTTGCATTTTTCCTCCATTTCTGCGGAAAGTGCGGATTTGGTGCTGTCTGCATCCTCCATAATGCGTTTTGCAGTAAGTTCTATTTCAGATAGCTTATTGAGTATCTGTTCCATATTCAACCTCCTTTTGCTGGCAGGATTCTTATTTTGTGGAACTTTATCCTATGATACACCTTCTGTTAAAAAAATACCATACAAATTTACGGCATTATATGGTAATTATTTTA
>NZ_HF999117.1:791-994 GCF_000433815.1 Blautia sp. CAG:257 | reverse complement strand
ATCAAATAGCTGCAGCACATATTCCTCATGACTTGAAATATAAATCAGTTGTACATCCTCATCTATTTTCCGAATAATTTTGGCTGCGCTGATCCCATTCATACGCTTCATTTCTATGTCCATCAGGATAATATCAAAACAATTTCCCTGCTTTACTGCTTCCAGTAATGTATCTCCATCAAAATAAATACATACGTCAAAAG
>NZ_HF999117.1:0-724 GCF_000433815.1 Blautia sp. CAG:257 | reverse complement strand
CCATAATAAGCTCTTCCAGCCGGGTTGTAAAAACTATATCATCATCGCAAATGGCAATTTTTATCATCTTTTATCCTCCAGATATTTATTTAAAATCATCTGGAACGCCACCAGGAATTCTTTTTCATCCGCTTTTAAAGATCTTTGCATCTCAATAATAAAAGTTTCCTTTTCATCATGATCTAAAGGCACACAATCTGATAAAATTTCATTGGGTGTGGTATCCAGAATCTGACACAGTTTAATCAGAATATAAAGTGTGCACGTCTTATGCCCATTTTCAATATTGCTGTAATGCCCACTGGATATTCCCAGCTTTTCTGAAACATAATCCTGCTTAAAACCTTTTAAATCCCTGATAACCTTTATTTTCTGTCCAATAAGATAGTTATATTTTTTAAGTTCTGTTTTATTATACTCCATACAATGTCTCCTTTTTCTACCATTGTAAGGAGTAATATCTATAAACTTAAGTTTCTATAAGAATTATTTTCCGTCTATAGGACAACAATCCAACATTTTACTGTTTAATATTCTTTTCTGTATCCACAGGAATAAAATCTCTCAGAATTCTGTCTGCTGAAATTCCAAATTCCCTGCATATTCCAATCAGAACTTCAATCGGACAGCTTCTGTTGCCTTTTTCTATATTGTTATAATACGAATAAGAAATACCCAATCTCTGCGCCAGCTCCTGCTGCGTTATATTCTGCTTTATCCTCTC
>NZ_HF999116.1:2647-2766 GCF_000433815.1 Blautia sp. CAG:257 | reverse complement strand
ATACTTTTGCATATTTTAATCATTGACAGATCTTTCATTTACCCATTTATCTGTTAATGATTAAATACAGAATTTCGTACAATAGAATCTGCAGACAACACAAAGGGCTTCCTTTCCTG
>NZ_HF999116.1:2002-2574 GCF_000433815.1 Blautia sp. CAG:257 | reverse complement strand
AACAGCTTTCAGTATATAAACATTTGCCGTTATTCCCGGAATTTTATTCTTCATATACAGCAACTTCCATTGCAGGAAAATATGTTCCCAGAATTTCTTTCCAGTTTTTTCCCTCCCTGGCAAGCTGATTCCCTCCATATTGAGAAAATCCCAGTCCGTGTCCTCTTCCTTTACAGAGGAATCGAAACTCTCCCCCCACCTTCTGAATACTAAAATCCGAAGAGGAAAGTCCCATTCCCTGTGCAAAGGCCTCTCCCTCCAAAATATCCTCATCTGCCATAAGGCTTACCACATGCCCGCTGGCGTCTCTTTGCTCTATATTCAATTCAGAAGGCATTTGCTGTTCCGGTATATATGTACTGTTTAAATAAAATGGAGAATTTTTATCTCCGCTGCTGTCTACAGATTTCAGATAAGAATATTCTTGGTCATGAAAGGCCTGTGTTCCATCCCTTGTCTGACCGTTGCTGATCTCATGATAGGGAACAAGTTTCAGTTCACCCTCTGATATCAGCACCTGCCCCCGGGTTTCTTCAGCCGCTTTTTCATAGATTTTTTCCGGAAAAAACCAC
>NZ_HF999116.1:0-1942 GCF_000433815.1 Blautia sp. CAG:257 | reverse complement strand
TCTCTGCTGATCTCTCCCAGCGCATCAGAAATATTTTTCTCCTGAATCTTCCTGAAAAAATTTGTTCTGGCTATAACCGCCTGTGCCTTTACTGCTTCTTTTTCATAATCATCCGGAATCTGCAGGGAAAGAATAAGAGGAATATATTCTTCCGGTTGGGGAGTTCTGTTTATAATTGCAGCCTCCACTCCATTGACTGCCATGACTCCAATATAGGGAACAAAAAATAACATCAGAAAACCGGGAATCCAAAACCTTTCTCTTTTCTTCATATATTTTCCCATATGTACTTTGTCTTAATATATGTCTCTTTGTAATGTTTTATAAGCAGTCACTTTATAAAAAAGTTCTTTCTTTCCTGATAAATCACAGAATCCGGCTAATACAAGATTGTTTGTCTGTAACATACTGAAACCATATTGTTATTTCATCATTTATTGGACGGTTTTCCATTTAATTCCGCTTTTCAAGCTAAATCACAGGATCCGGCTAATACAAGATTCTTTGTCTGTAACATACTGAAACCATATTGTTATTTCATCATTTATTGGACGGTTTTCCATTCAGTTCTGCTTTTCAATCCAGATGCAGACTGCATGGGCACATGCATCAATTCTGGCTGGCGGATATTCTGACCGTGTGATCAGAAAATCATAAAGTATCATCCGGTTGTGGCCCAAAAACTCCTGTCCGGATTATAAAAAACCAGACAGGAGTAAATAGATTTTTATTTCAATCACACAACCCGTAGCTTCCGGAATGTCAAATTACCGTTTTATTCAGGAACTAAGTGAAACAACATCTTCTTTTTTCGTTCCAAATCCTTATTTTCACTGGAAGATTTACTATTATACAGTCTGTCACCGGGTCCCTGAAGCCAGTAAAAGACCCTCTTCAGAAATAAATGATATTGGCTTTTATTTATACTATTCCCTGTATAAGATAATTCATCAGCTACAGAGCTTGTCATTTCAGTACACACGCTGCCGGCCTGCCCTTTATTGTTTCCATATATTCTGTTTCCTTCCGCTTTCGGATAAATTGACGCATTTTTTTCTTTCAGTATGTTCTCAAATATACTTCCGGAAAACACTTTCATTCCAAAACAGATTACAGCAGCAACTATCTTACAGAAAAACTCTTTTAATCCTCTCATAATAGCCCTCCTTATTCTGATGCCTGTCCCACCAGGGCTGCGCCTTTCCCACAATGTTTCAGGTACTATAACTCTATGCAGCTCATTTAGAAAGATAGAACCATAAATTTTACTTTTTTTAATTCTCTATACATCAGACTCTGCATTTCCCAAATCCCAAATATAAAAACGCACCTGTAAATGAGCAAATTTAAAAAAGTGCACAAAATCGACTTATAAGAAAGCACTGATATGAAACACTGCAGTACCAGGTCTCGTTTCATCTTTAACATCAGAATGTTCCGGTACAAAACCTGCACATCTCTCTGATTCCAGAACTCCTCCTGATACATCCGCTATGCCTCCTACCACTCCCTTCGAAAGTACCTTCTGATACGGAAGGCAAAGATAAACTTGTGGATGAAGATAAAGTAAAGGACTAATCTGATGAGAAAAAGGATATGATAACACTTCAGAAGAAAATGATATGATAAAAAAGAAGAAAACTGAACAGGATTTTCAGGTAAAATAGCAGAATTTTTAAGTAAAATAAAAACCTTCAAGTAAATACTTGAAGGTTTCTCATGAGGCATCGGGGATTCGAACCCCGGACAACTTGATTAAAAGTCAAGTGCTCTACCGACTGAGCTAATACCCCATATTATTAAATTATTTATTTCATACTGGAAAACATACTACTTTCCAAAATGAAATGCCCAGAGCCGGAATCGAACCAGCGACACGAGGATTTTCAGTCCTCTGCTCTACCAACTGAGCTATCTGGGCATAAATAGCGGGAACAGGATT
>NZ_HF999115.1:2303-6435 GCF_000433815.1 Blautia sp. CAG:257 | reverse complement strand
AGTTCCTTTTACTACCAATACCTGGTTTATGTATTACGATAAAAGTGTATTTTCAGAAGAGGATATTAAAAACCTTGATACGATGCTGGAAAAGGGAACAGTCAGCCTTCCGTTTACCAACTCCTGGTATCTTCCGGCATTTTATATCGGCAACGGATGTACCCTTTTCGGAGATGGAACGGACGAGTCAAAAGGCGTTGACTTCTCAGGAGAAAAGGCAGTGGCTGTAACAGATTACCTGATCGATCTGGTAGCAAATCCCAATTTTGAAATTGACGCAGACGGTTCCGGTCTTGCAGGGCTTCGTGACGGAAGCATCAATGCGATCTTTTCCGGTTCCTGGGATGCCAATGCTGTAAAGGAAGCCCTTGGAGATAACATGGGAGCTGCAGCTCTTCCTACCTTTACCTTAAACGGAGAAGAGAAGCAGATGACATCCTACGCAGGCTCAAAAGCCATTGGCGTAAATCCTTACAGCAAAAATATGGTAGCTGCTGTAGAGCTGGCAGTTTATCTGGGATCTGCTGATGCACAGAGATCACATTATGAGCTGAGAAATGTAATTCCATGTAATACAGAGCTTCTGGCAGAGGAAGCCATCGCCAACGACCCTCTGGTATCTGCACAGAACGATACCTTTAACAGGACCTCTATTCTTCAGCCGTTTGTGGCTAAGATGAACAACTGTTGGGTTCCTGTTGAGAACATGGGAAAAGGTATCCGAAACGGAAGCGTCACACATGATAATTCTGTAGCCCAGACTGAGGATATGAACGAGGCAATGAACAGCGACGGGATTTAAGAGAAGGGGATAGGAAAATGTTGAAATTAAAGAAAACAAAAGACGAATTTTCCACACCATATACCTGTATGAACGCCATAAAAAAAGGCGGTATTGAAACAAAGCTTTCCATGGTGCTGATGGGATTTGGAAATTTTGTCCATAAACAGAAAATAAAAGGGCTTCTGTATCTGGCTGTTGAAGCCGCATACCTGGTATTTATGCTGGTAAACGGCATTGGATTTTTAAGTATGCTGGGTTCCCTGGGAAGTGTTCCCCGGAAAGAAGTCTGGGATGAGGCGAATCAGGTTTATGTTTACACCCAGGGCGATCAGTCTGTACTGATTCTGCTCTATGGAGTGGCAACGGTTCTTCTTACTCTTCTGATGGTATGGGTATGGAGAGGAACTTTAAAAAGCGCTTACAAAGCAGAATGTCTGGACAAAAGCGGCCAGCATGTAAACAGCTTTGCAGAGGATGTGAAGTCTCTGCTTCACGAAAACCTGCACAGGCTTTTAATGACTCCGCCAATGACTGCAATTATGATCTTTACCATTCTGCCTCTGATCTTTATGATCTGCATGGCATTTACCAACTACAGTAAGATCGGAAACCATCTGATGCTTTTTGACTGGGTAGGACTGGAAAACTTCAGGGCTCTGTTTGACTCCAACAGTATTCTGGGAAGCACCTTCTGGTCAGTTCTTGGCTGGACCCTGGTGTGGGCGTTCTTTGCAACCTTCAGTAACTATATTTTCGGTATGATCCTTGCTATGGTGATCAACCGTAAGGATACAAGGGCAAAAGGCTTCTGGAGATTCTGCTTTGTGCTTTCCTGCGCGGTTCCCATGTTCGTTTCTCTTCTGATCATGAGAACCATGCTGCAGCCAAACGGCGCGGTAAACGTACTTTTAAGAAATCTGGGCTGGATCGGGGCAGATGCAAGTCTTCCGTTCTTTACAGATCCTACCTGGGCAAGAGTGACGGTCATTGTCATTAACATCTGGGTTGGCGTTCCCTATACATTGCTTCAGCTTACCGGAGTTCTTCAGAATATTCCGGAAGAGCTTTATGAGGCGGCAAAGGTGGACGGGGCAAATGCTGTTCAGAGATTTTTCAAGATCACCCTGCCTTATATGCTGTATGTGACAACTCCGTATCTGATCGTGACCTTTACTGGAAACGTAAACAACTTTAATATCATTTATCTTCTTTCAGGAGGAGATCCGGTTACGGATCTGGCGTCCACTGCCGGAAAAACAGACCTGCTTGTTACCTGGCTCTATAAGCTGACCATTGACAAACAGTACTACAATATCGGAGCGGTAATCGGAATTCTGACCTTTATCATTCTGGCGGTGGGAGCGCTTCTTACTTACCGCAACAGCAAGTCCTATAAAGAAGGAGGAATTTAAAGATGGCAGCACCAAAATACAAGTCAGCAAAAACAAAGCGTTTTGTAAACAACACCATTGTACATGTAAGTCTGGCAATTCTGGCTTTTATCTGGGTATTCCCTATTATCTGGGTTGTGCTCACAAGCTTTCGTGCAGAAAAGGGCTCTTATGTTTCTACGTTTCTGCCCCAGTCTTATACACTGGATAACTATATTAAACTGTTTACCGATACATCGATTCTGAACTTCGCGAAGATGTTCATGAATACCCTGATCATTGCGATCTTTTCCTGCCTGATTGCAACCTTTTATACACTGGCAGTTTCCTACTGTCTGTCAAGACTGAAGTTTAAGCTGAGAAAGCCATACATGAATATGGCAATGATACTGGGACTTTTCCCGGGATTTATGTCTATGGTTGCAGTGTACTTTATTCTCAAGGCAGCAGGACTGACAGAAGGAAATCTTATCAGAGTGGCGTTGATCCTCTGTTATTCGGGCGGCGCAGGACTGGGCTTCCAGATTGCCAAGGGATTTTTTGACACAATTCCCTATGCTGTGGATGAGGCGGCAATTCTGGACGGCTGTACCAAGTGGCAGGTGTTCACAAAGGTTACGCTGCCGTTAAGCAAACCGATCATTGTTTATACAGTACTTACGGCGTTTATGGCACCGTGGCTGGATTTTATTTTTGCAAAGGTAATCTGCCGGGCAAACTCTGACCAGTACACCATTGCCATTGGATTGTGGAAAATGCTGGAAAAAGAATATATTGACAGCTGGTATACAAGCTTTGCGGCAGGGGCTGTTCTGATTTCCATACCGATTGCGATTCTTTTCCTGTGTATGCAGAAATATTATGTAGATGGAGTATCCGGCGCAGTTAAGGGTTAATGAAAAAGGAGAATTATGAGGACGAGACAGGAATTAAAGAGACTATATCATTCTTCAGAATTTCAGAAAAAATATTTGTATGAGGGCAGTGACCTGGGGGCTGTCTGCACAGAGGAAGGGACCTCCTTCCTTCTGTGGAGCCCTCTGGCGGAGGACGTGAAGCTTCGTTTTTATAAAGACGGGGAAAAAGCTTCCTGTCATCAGGTCGTTTCCATGGAAAAAGAAGAAAAAGGTGTCTGGGCATACCGCACTGGGGAAAGCCTCCACGGAGTTTACTATGATTATGAACTCACATTTGACGGCGAAAAAACAGTTACCGGAGATCCTTATGCAAGGGCATGTGGGGTAAACGGGATCCGCAGCATGGTCTGCGATCTGAAGAAAACAGATCCACAGGACTGGGATGAGGATAAACGACCGGAGCCGTCCCCTGAAAATGTGATCTATGAGCTTCATGTAAAGGAGTTTTCCTGGGATGCTTCCGGTGGTTTTAAAAAGGAAAACCGTGGAAAATACAGAGCCTTTACCGAAGAGCATACCACACTTCACGGAAACGGTGTGCATCCTACCGGACTTGATTATCTGAAAGAGCTTGGGGTTACCCATGTGCAGATCATGCCTGCATACGATTACGGCTCGGTAGATGAAAAAAGTGAAACAGATTTTAACTGGGGCTATGATCCGGTGAATTACAATGTGCCGGAGGGGTCCTATTCCACAGACCCGGAGCACGGGGAAGTGCGCATCCGGGAATTTAAGGAAATGATCCAGGCCCTTCACAGAAATGGTTTTCGTGTGATTATGGATGTGGTTTATAATCACATGTATTCACTGGATAATAACCTGAATCGTACAGTGCCCTGGTATTATTTCCGCACAGACAAAAACGGAGAGATTTCCAATGGCTCTGCCTGTGGAAACGATGTGGCAAGCGAGCGTCCTATGTGCGCCAGATATATTCTGGATTCGGTGCTTTACTGGGTAAGGGAATATCATATTGACGGATTCCGTTTCGACCTTATGGGACTTCTTGACGTGGAGCTTATGAACCGCATTCGTGC
>NZ_HF999115.1:908-2220 GCF_000433815.1 Blautia sp. CAG:257 | reverse complement strand
GCCGTGGGCGGCTGATGAAACTGCCATGGAGAATGGAGCGGCTCCGGCTTTAAAAAGTAATATACAGCTTCTTGACAAAAATGTGGGGATGTTCTGTGACGACACAAGAGACGCCGTCAAGGGGCATGTGTTTGAGGCGGAAACACCGGGCTTTGTCAACGGGGCAGAGGGCATGGAGGATAAAATCCTGAACAGTGTAACTGCCTGGTGTGGAAAAGACAGTGTAAAGGCTCCAAGCCAGATCATTACCTATGTGTCCGCCCACGACAACTGGACGCTTTGGGATAAGCTTGAAAAAACCATTTCCGATGAAAAGGAGCGGGAAAAAGTGAACCGGCTGGCAGCAGCAATTTATATGACCTGTCAGGGAAATCTTTTTTTCCTTTCCGGCGAGGAATTTGCCAGAACCAAGAATGGGGAGGAAAATACCTATAACGCTTCTGTAGAGCTGAACCGGCTGGACTGGGAGCGGGCTTATGAATATCAGGAGTTAAGACAATATTATCAGGGATTGATCGCTCTTCGGAAACAGCTTCCCGGACTCTGTGATAAATCGGAAGAGGCGTGGGAAAGAATTTCCGGGCAGTGGAAAGAAGAGGGAGCTGTGGGATTTCTGGTGGATAACCGGGATGAAGCAAAGACTTCCCCATGGAAAAAGCTTCTGATCATTTATAACAGAACAGAAGAAACAGTAAAAAGAGACCTTCCGGAAGGAAAATGGGAAATTCTTCTGAATGGAGAAAACAGTTTCCTCTGGAAAGATCCGAAAACTACACAGAAGGCAGAGGCTGCGCCGGTAAGCGCGCTGATCCTGGGACAGAGGTAAGGCTATGAAGTGGATTTACGGAAAACAGGAACTGAAAAATCTGGAAAGAGGGCAGGAAAACTGTTATCTCCTTACCAACGGTCTGGGAGGATTTTCTTCCATGACCATGACAGGCTCTGTGGCAAGAAACGATCACGCTCTTCTGATGGCCTGTGTACAGGCGCCCAATCACAGATACAATATGGTACATCGTCTGAAGGAAAGTCTGTGTCTGGGTGAAGAGGAAATTGTTCTTTCTTCCCAGGAGTTTGCAGACGGATATAAGGAGGAGGGCTGTCCTTATCTTTCCTCTTTTGTATTTGACGATATGCCTATATGGAGATTCCTTGTTCAGGGAGTGGAGATCCGCAAGGAGATTGCCATGAAGCAGGGAGAAAATACAGTGGCAGTACGCTACAGTATCAGAAACCGCAGCAGAAAACCTGCTGAACTGAAGATTGTACCTTTTTATCAGTTTACTGCAAAGGGCAGTGAGCCGGAACTGCA
>NZ_HF999115.1:0-859 GCF_000433815.1 Blautia sp. CAG:257 | reverse complement strand
GTATACGGAAAGCGCGGTTATTTCCAATGGAATGACACTTTATTTCCGGACAAACGGAATACTGAGTGATACAGAAGAAATACGGGAAAACTATTTTTACAGCTATGACGCCTGTGACGGACGAAGGGAGACCGGTCTTGCAAAGTCCGGACATATGATTACAAAAAGCGTTCAGCCGGGTGAGGAAAAGATTCTGAAGCTGGTATACTCTATGGAAAATGCAGATCAGGATGCAGACGTTATCATTCTGGAAATGCAGACTTACCGCAAAGCTCTGGAAGCAAAAGCAGGACTTCATAAGGAAATGGCAAAGGATCTGGTAAAAAGCGCCAGCCAGTTTGTTTCCAGAAGGGAATCTACCAACGGAAGAACCATTCTTGCAGGCTATCCGTTTTTTGAGGACTGGGGAAGAGATACCATGATCGCCCTTCCGGGGATATGTATTTCTACCGGTCAGTATGAAACGGCAAAGGAGATTCTCAGAACCTTTGCAGTTCATGAACGGAGAGGGCTGATGCCAAACCTTTTCCCGGAGGGCGGAAACGAACCCCTTTATAATACGGTGGATGCGGCGCTTTTGTTTATCAACTGTGTGTATCTTTATTATCAGGCTGCCGGGGACAAAGCGTTTGTCCGGGAGATGTATCCGGTGATGGAGCGGATCATAAAAGCTTACCGGGAGGGAACCGACTATGGAATCCATATGGATGAGGACGGTCTGATCCAGTCAGGAGAAGGGCTGTGGCAGGTAACCTGGATGGACGTGCGGGTAGGAGATATTCTTCCCACACCCCGTCACGGCAAGCCTGTGGAAATCAATGCTTACTGGTATAACGCCCTGTGTATTATGGATGAACTT